>JALWRY010000128.1 GCA_027080445.1 Thiohalobacter sp.
CTCTGAACGGAACGCTTCATGGCGCGACGGAAAGCGACACGACGCTCCAGCTGGAAGGCGATATTCTCAGCAACCAGCTGCGCTTCGGCTTCCGGCCGGCGCACTTCCACAATAAAGACCTGCACTTCACGGCCGAATTGCTTCACCAGCTCCGCACGCACAGCATCGATCTCGGCACCTTTCTTACCGATCACCACGCCCGGACGGGAGGTATGCACGGTCACTTTGATCTTGTCGGCGGGGCGCTCGATGATGATGCGCGACACGCCGGCATGTTTGAGGCGAGCCTTCACATAGCGGCGCAGTTGAATATCTTCACGCAGCTGATCGCCAAAGCTCTTATCGTTTGCATACCATACGGATTCCCAATTGCGCGTGACACCGACGCGAAATCCAATTGGATTGACTTTCTGTCCCATTGATTAAACCCCTTTATCCGCGCTCACTGACGCTAACGGTCAGATGGCTATGGCGATGAAAACGTTGACGCATGCGACCCATGCCTTTCGGGCGGTAACGCTTGAGCGTCATACCGGCATCCGCTTTGGCAGTCGATACGTAGAGCTGATCGACGTCGAGACCGTGGTTCTGCTCGGCATTGGCGATCGCAGACTTGAGCACCTTCTCATACAGACGCGCCGATTTCTTCGGTGAGAGCGCCAGTACGGCCAGCGCGCGGTCAACATTCAGGCCACGGATGGCATCGGCCATCAAACGGGCTTTCTGCGGACTGATGCGGCTGTTTTTATGCAGCGCACGAACTTCTTCAGACATGCTTATTACCTCTTCCTGGCCTTTTTATCCGCACCGTGACCGTAGTAGGTGCGGGTCGGAGCAAACTCACCCAACTTGTGACCAACCATATTCTCGGTGACATAGACCGGGATGAACTTGTGGCCGTTGTGCACCGCAAAGTTCAAACCGACAAAATCAGGAGCGATGGTGGAACGGCGTGACCAGGTTTTGATCACGGACTTTCGCTCTGAAGCCTGCGCAGCATCGACTTTCTTCTGCAGCGAAGCTTCAATATATGGGCCTTTTTTTAATGAACGAGCCATCTATTTACCTCACTTCTGATTGCGACGGCGAATAATGTCACGATTCGACGCCTTCTTCTTTTGACGGGTCTTGTGACCCTTGGTCGGCACACCCCACGGGGTCACCGGATGACGACCACCAGAGGTACGGCCTTCACCACCACCATGCGGGTGATCCACCGGGTTCATGGCCACGCCGCGCACATTCGGGCGAATACCCAGCCAGCGCGAACGACCGGCTTTACCCACCTTGCGGTTGGAATGGTCTGCATTGCCCAGCACGCCAATCGTGCCGAGGCAACGAGCATCGACGCGACGGAACTCGCCGGATGGCAGCTTCAAAATCGCCTTGCCACCCTCTTTACCCATCAATTGAACCGATGAGCCGGCGCAACGTGCCAACTGGCCGCCCTTGCCCGGTTTCATCTCAATATTGTGCAACAAGGTACCGACACGGATGTTCGCCAACGGCAGTGTATTGCCGGGGCGGATATCTGCATCAGGGCCACTGCTTACCACGTCGCCCGGACGCAATCCCTGCGGTGCAAGAATGTAACGCTTCTCACCATTGCGAAATGACACCAGCGCGATGTGTGCTGTGCGGTTGGGGTCATATTCGATGCGCGCAACCTTACCTTCGATGCCGAAATTGTCACGCTTGAAATCGACCATACGATAGAGACGCTTATGACCGCCGCCACGATGGTGCGAAGTGATGCGACCATTGTTGTTGCGGCCACCGGATTTGGTCAACCCCTTGGTCAGACTCTTCTCCGGTGCGCCTTTGTGCAGCCCTTCGTGCACCACGCCGACACGGCCGCGATTGCCGTTACTGGTTGGTTTTAATG
>JALWRY010000129.1 GCA_027080445.1 Thiohalobacter sp.
CCTGGATCGACCTGGTACGGGATATTGCCCGCCACAATACCCTGACATCGAACACAGCACCGCCGGTATCGACCGACCTGCACATCCGTGAGGTTTCCTTGCTGGGTTACCTGGCGCAGGGCCTGAAACTGAGCAGCCAGACCGAAGACCCGTGGCGTTTCACGATCGGTGGGCGTGATATGGTCGGGCAGGCAAGCTGGACGCCGGCAACGGGCGATGGCGTGCCGACCCTCACCGTGCGACTGGAAAAACTGACGGCGGTCAAGGAGCCGGATACCGGGAAGGCCGGTCACAAGGTGACCTTAACCCCGGAACGTCTGCCCAACCTGGATCTTGATATTGGTGCGGTACAGCTGGGGCCCTATGACCTGGGCAAGGTGGCGATACAGGGCAAGCGGGTGCCGGAAGGCATGGACTTCCCGCATCTCAAAATCGATTCGCCGGCGATTGCATTCAAAGGCGAGGGCGCCTGGTTGCAGCAGGGCAAGCAACAGAGCACGCGTTTCCGTGCTGACATTACCGGTGGCGAACTCGGCGAGCTGGTGAAAATGTTTGATGAACGCGGGGTGATAGAAGGCGCCCGGATGAAAGGACATGCCTCGCTCGACTGGCCCGGGAACCCCGCGAGTTTCAACCTGGCGACAGTGGAAGGCAAAATCAGCCTGGAAACCGGCAAGGGTCGCCTGGTCGAGGTCAAGGAAGGCGCAGGCAAACTGCTCAACCTGTTCAGTCTCAATTCACTGCAGCGGCGTCTTACCCTGGATTTCACCGACCTGACAAAAGAAGGCTTCAGCTTCGATAAAATGGCGGGCTCGATGGTGATCAGCGACGGCAATGCGTATACGGAAGATTTTGTCATAGAGGGAAGCTCGGCCATCATCGAGATTTCCGGGCGTACCGGGCTGGCCACACGGGACTATGACCAGCTGATCAAGGTGACGCCGCAGGTGAGTTCCAGTCTGCCGCTGGCCGGCGCCATTGCCGGTGGTCCGGCCGTCGGCGCAGCGGTGTACCTGGCCGAACGGCTGGTGGGCAAACGCTTCAATCGCATGGCGCAGGTACGCTACAAGGTGACCGGTAGCTGGGACAAACCGGTCTACACGCGTTTGAAAAAAGGTGACAAGCCGTCTGTGAAGCCACAGCCGGAGGATGGTCCCTAGTGCCGTGTGTGGGGTCAGCCCATACTTTCCTTGTGTTATGCTTTGCCGATGAAACTGTTACGTCTGATGCCTGTTGTACTCCTGTGTAGCGTGGCGGGTCGCGTGTTGGCCGATGAAAGCGTCTGGCTGCTCGGCGCCGACGACTGGGCGCGTCCGCACGATGGCGCCAGTATGGTGCAGATGCCACCCCTGCCCGAGGTGGTCAAGGCGTGGGAACAACAGCCGAATCAACAACTGGTAGTGCGCTATCCCGGCGGCGAGGAAGGGTTGTTGTGGGCCAATGAATTACGTTCCTGGCTGGTGGCGCTGGGTATCCCGTCGGAGTACCAGGAACTGGTGGCAGGCAGTCGCCGGCCGGATCAAATTGAACTGGAATTAACGAGGTGATGGAGACGTGACGACCGCAGCCTGTATTCAGATGGCCTCCGGGCCCAATGTTGGTGCCAACCTGCTGGAAGCCGAGCGGCTTATCGGCATGGCGGCAGAGAAAGATGCCAGGCTGGTGGTGTTGCCGGAAAACTTTGCCATCATGGGCAAAGAGGAAACCGACAAGGTGGCGGTGCGCGAATCCGACGAGGGCGGGCCGATACAGGAGTTTCTTTCCCAGCAGGCCGCGAAGCAGGGTATCTGGCTGGTGGGTGGCACGGTACCGATGCAGGCGTCTGTCGATGACAAGATCCGTGCGGCCTGCATGCTGTTCAATGACAAGGGTGAACGGGT
>JALWRY010000130.1 GCA_027080445.1 Thiohalobacter sp.
CACCTTGCCGTTTACCGTCGCCTGGGAGCTATCGATCATCTCCTGCAACATTTCGCGCTCGGGGCTCCACCAGTAACCGTTATAGACCAGTTCGGCATAGCGTGGCATCAGTTCATCCTTGAGGTGGGCCACTTCGCGATCCAGCGTCAGCGATTCCATGGCGCGGTGCGCCTTGAGCATGATGGTACCGGCAGGGGTTTCATAACAACCGCGCGACTTCATACCGACATAGCGGTTTTCAACAATATCGTCACGTCCGATACCATTGTCGCCACCCAGCCGGTTCAGTTGCTCCATCACCTGGCCCGGCGTCACCGCCTTGCCATCGATCGCAACTATGTCGCCTTTCTCGTAAGTCAGTTCCACGTAGGTCGGCGTATCCGGCGCCTGCTCCGGCGACACGGTCCAGCGCCACATAGTCTCTTCCGGCTCGGCCCACGGGTCTTCGAGCACGCCACCCTCGTAGGAAATGTGCAATGAGTTGGCATCCATGGAATAGGGTGACTTCTTGCCCTTTTTGAAATCGACCGGGATATTGTGTTTCTCTGCGTAAGCCATCAGTGTTTCACGCGAACTGAGATCCCATTCACGCCACGGCGCAATGACTTTGACATCCGGTTTCAACGCATAGGCGCCCAGCTCGAAACGCACCTGATCGTTACCCTTGCCGGTGGCGCCGTGCGAAATCGCGTCCGCGCCCGTCTCGTTGGCGATCTCCACCAACCGTTTGGCAATCAGCGGGCGTGCAATCGAGGTGCCGAGCAGGTACTCACCTTCATAGATCGCGTTGGCGCGGAACATCGGGAACACGTAGTCACGCGCAAAGTCTTCGCGCAGGTCCTCGATATAGATTTCCTTCACACCCATGGCCTGCGCCTTGGCGCGGGCCGGCTCGACTTCCTCACCCTGGCCGATGTCCGCGGTGAAAGTCACCACTTCGCACTGGTAGGTGTCTTCCAGCCACTTGAGAATAATCGAGGTATCCAGCCCGCCCGAATAGGCCAGAACGACTTTGTTCACCTTAGACATGGGCTTTGGCCTTCATCTTTGCACTGCGCCGCAGCCGCGATCCCAGCCGCCGCGCCAGTTCACCGAACATTTCGGTCTGCGTCGGGTGCGGGTGAATCGCGTGCCCCACCTGTTCCAGCGTCATATTGCCTGACACCATCATCACCGCCTCGCCGATCAGCGTATCCGCGTGATCCGCCAGCAGGTGTACACCGATAATGCGCTGCGTCTTCTTGTCCGCGACGATCTTGATCATGCCGTGCAGTTCATTGTTGATCATCGCCTTGGCGTCGATACTCATCGGCACCTTGGCTTCCACGGCATCGATGCCTTTGGCTTTCGCCTGCTCCACAGACAGGCCGACAAACGCCGCCTCGGGACGCGTGAAGATGACGCCGCAGTCCTTGTCCTGGTCGTACTTCATGTCTTCGCCAAGGATCGTTGCAGCGGCGACGCGGCCCTGTTGCCCGGCAGTGTGCGCCAGCATCAGCCCGCCGATCACATCGCCAATCGCAAAAATATGCGGTACGTTGGTACGGCAGCGCGCATCCGCCTTGATAACGCTGTGTTCACTGACGACACCAGCCTTGTCCAGGCCCAGTCCGTCCAGCACCGGTCGTTTGCCGGTACCCATGATGACGTAATCGACCTTGGTGGTATGCGCCTTGCCTTCACTGTCCTTGTACTTGACGGTGACCGCACCGGCCTTGCCGCTGATCTTGTCGATCTGCACCGAAGTATGCACCGTCAGGCGCGGGTCGTCATTCAGTACATCGGTCAGGTGTTTGGCAATCTCTGGCTCCACTTCGGCGAGGATGCGGTCTTTCGCTTCCAGCAAGGTTACGTTAGTTCCAAAGTCCTGGAAGATC
>JALWRY010000131.1 GCA_027080445.1 Thiohalobacter sp.
CAGCAAGCACAGTTCATTGCGAGGCGTGCAGCGCCGTGGCAATCTCTGTCAGCTTGGCGCCATACCCAAAGAGATTGCCGCGCTGCGCTCGCAATGACGGGGCGGGAGGGAATTACTTCCCGTGCGGTACCACGGAATGCAGTACATAATTGCGTTCGAAGTACACCACAAAATCCGCGTATACCCAGTGGGTGATTGGTGGCTCACCGACCGGGCCGATACGCTGTTGGGGTTCGCCCCACTTTTTCAGGACCTGATCCATCGTCATGCCACGTTGCGGCACATTGGCATCGGGAGCGGACTGTACGGATTCAACCAGCAGGGTATCGGCGATGGCAGGCTGCAGGTACAGGCCTGAGCACAGCGATAACAGGAATAAAAGACGGATGGATCGCATGAGGGTTATCCTTCGGGTTAAATTTATAAAGTACATCAACTGTTTTCGGCAGCTCTCGCTTGTGATTTAATGCGCCGCATGTTTCGCCCCCTGGAAATCTGGATCGGCCTGCGCTATACCGGTGCAAAACGTCGTAACCACTTCATTTCATTCATTTCCCTGATCTCGATGTTGGGTATCGGGCTGGGTGTCGCCGCGTTGATCACGGTGCTGTCTGTCATGAACGGCTTTGAAGAAGAGCTGCGAACCCGTATTCTCGGCATGGCCTCACATGCCACCATCAGCGGTTACCAGCAGCCGCTGGAAGACTGGCAAAAAATCGCGGCGTTGGCAAAGCAACACCCGGAAGTCGTTGGCGTGGCGCCCTACGTGCAGGAGGAGGTCATGTTGACGCGGGGCAAGAAGGTCAGCGGCGCACTGATCCGCGGGATATTGCCGGCACGCGAGCCGGCCGTGTCAACTGTGGGCAGGCACATGTTGGCAGGGCGCCTGGAGGATCTGCAGGCGAGCGCCTACAGGATTATTCTCGGTAGTGAACTGGCCGCCAGCCTGCGTGCGCACGTGGGCGACAGCATTACCGTGGTGACCCCGCAGGCCAATTTCAGCCCCGCCGGTATCCTGCCGCGACTCCGGCGTTTCCGTGTTGTCGGTATTTTTGAAGTTGGCATGTACGAGTATGACCGTGGCGTTGCGCTGGTGCAGATGCAGGACGCGGAACGCCTGTTCAGGCTCGGTGACAAGGTGACTGGCGTGCGGCTCAGGCTGGAAGATCTGTTTCAGGCGCGGCGTGTGGCGCGGGAACTGACGCAGCAGTTCGGTGGCAAGCTGCGTGTCGAGGACTGGACGCGCCAGCATGCCAATTTCTTTCGCGCGGTACAGACCGAAAAGCGGGTGATGTTCGTCATCCTGACACTGATCGTGGCGGTCGCGGCCTTCAATATTGTGTCCACGCTGGTCATGGTGGTCACGGACAAGCGTGCGGATATCGCTATTCTGCGCACGCTTGGTGCTACGCCGGGCGCTATCCTGCGTATCTTCATGATCCAGGGGGCGTTGATCGGTGTACTGGGTACGGCCATCGGGCTGGTCGGGGGGATTGCGCTTGCGCTGAACGTGGAAACCATTGTGCCGGCCATCGAAAAAACCTTCGGTGTCCACTTCATGGATCCCTCGGTCTATTACATCAGTATCCTGCCTTCAAAAATCGACTGGAGCGATGTGTGGCACATTGGCATCGTGGCTTTCCTGCTGAGTTTTATCGCAACACTTTACCCGGCGTGGCGGGCTTCGCGCACCCAGCCGGCCGAGGCATTGCGCTATGAGTGAGACGAAGGCTGTGGTGCTGTCCTGTCACGGACTGGGGCGGACATTCAGCGACGGCAATTTGCATGTACCGGTGCTGAGCCAGGTCAACCTGACGGTGGAAGCCGGGCAGCAACTGGCAATCGTCGGCAGTTCCGGCAGTGGCAAGAGTACCCT
>JALWRY010000132.1 GCA_027080445.1 Thiohalobacter sp.
CCCACACTACCCGCACACACACCGCTGTGGGCGACACTAACGGCGTTACTGGTCGCGCTGTCGACCGGGTTGCTGTTCAGCCTGTTGCCGGCACGACGCGCGGCACGGCTGGACCCGGTGCTGGCGTTGTCGGGGAGGTAATCTTACCGTACTCAGTTCGGTGGAAGGTGCCGGTTTGCCCGGCACTGAAACTTCTGGGGGGCATTCAGGGACACCCGCCTGTAGCCCTCTATTCGAGCAGGATACAGCGGATACGTTTGAAGCCTGGGAAGCTCCGGCACTACTATTAAACTACATCCGCAAATATAATGTTTCTCAACAACTTACCGGACGTCAACGCCTGATGGCAGAGAATGGTTGACGATGCTGGTAACGCTGTTACCGTATTGTGGATGAGTCGCTATATAAGGGAAGGTTAACAGGCGGGTTTCGACCCAAATCAGCCAAAACCGCGTCATTGCGAGCGCAGCGCGGCAATCTCTTCAGGTCTGGTGCTAACCGGTTGGAGATTGCCGCGTCGCTATGCTCCTCGCAATGAGGGGAGGTGGCCGAACCAGGACTAACCGCTCACCTGGGGTATGGATTCCGACTTGCGCCGGAATGACTGCTCGCACAGTGCCAGTCACGGGCGGTACGCCTTTTCGCCGGCGTCGGTGCAGCCGAGCATCGCAGACATTTTGCGATGAAGCGAGCGTCTGTCTGAGTGGTTCACGCGCCAGCGTGAACCGCGAGTTGAGCGAGCGCGCAAAATGTCGAGAAGCGCAGGGAACCCGCGCAGCGGGCAAACCGTTGCCGGCGAAAAGGCGTACCGCCCGTGACGATTTCAACCACCTGCGTCCCGTGACGTTTTATACCACCGTCAAAAACAAAAAATCCTCGGCCAGCGGTCATACAGGCTCTCCGAACACTGCGGCTCCACCGTCACCACATACACCCGCCGCTCATACCGCTCACGCGCCACCAGCCCCTGGATCCACTTGCCTTTCGGCAGTTCGAACCAGCGCGTATGCCCTTCCATATCCTGCGCCATAAATCCCTGTACACAGAGTTTTACCGGCACGGGAAACCATTTGTCCCAACGCCCGGCATAGATGCTGTCCAGTTGCGCACAACCGCCAAGGGGCAGTGTTCCCTGCTGCACTTTTCGCCGGCCCCACGGCAACAGTACCGCTTCACCGTTTCGGGTCCTGACCGGCAAGGTGGCTTTCGGGTGAGTAAAACACACCCGGCAGGATTCGCCCCGGTAACAATAGTCCACACCAAGACACATGACTAAATAGTTTTCCGGTGCCCGAAAGGTTTCCAGGCCGGGGCAATCACGTTCGGCATATCCGAACGCTTCAGCAGGCGGGCGGGCGCCAGGGTAAATTCACCGTAGCGGGTATTCACCTGGTCCATGACCCGGTTGCAGGCATCCGTTTTTTGCGTGTCATCCTCAAAAAAGCTCAACTGCCGGCCCTTCGGTTGAGGATGCAAGGCCGTCACCTGCACCTGGAAGATCCCCTCCCCGCGCCAGTAATCGTTAAGCACCACATCACACAGTGCCATGATCCGGCGACCGTCCTGTGTCGGATAAGCGGTTTTCAAGGTATCGCCAATCCAGCCCTGCCGGATACGTAAACCGATACTGAACACACCGGCCTCCATCCGGTGACGGCGCAGACGTGTGGCGACTTTCTCGCTCATGTGGAGAAGGTAGGTATGGATGACGGCTTTATCGCGGGTATCGGGCGGTACGACCTTGCCATGCCCCATGGATTTCGGGGCCGGTACGCGGGTGATGACCTTCTCCGGGTCCCGGCCCTGGCACATGTACCAGATACGCCGCCCGGGATTGCCGAAGCGCCGGGCCAGTTCGCTGATGGGCAACTTCGCCATATCACCGCAGGTATGGACGTTGCGCTCCGCCAGGAAACCGCCAATCCCGGTATTAATGCCACATAGCGCCGTGACCGGCAGTGGCGCCAGCGCCGCCCTCGCCTCCCAGGGCGGAATAATGGTCAGTCCGTCCGGTTTATCCACCTTGGCAGCATACTTGGCGGTCGTTTTGTCACCACTGAGTCCCACCGAACAGGACAGACCCGAAGCCTGGTGTACGGTGTGCTTGATTAACCGGCCGATGCGCCCGGGGCTTCCCCACAGCCGCTGACAGGCAGTGAGGTCCAGAAAAGCCTCGTCCACGGAAAAAACCTCGATCACCGGGGTAATGTCCTCCAGCGCCGCCATAATACGGGTGGAGACTGCCGCGTAGCGCTCGGGCTGCGCCGGGATCTGGATAAAATCCGGGCAACGCTGCCGCGCCTCGCGGAGTCGCATCCCGGTTTTGATGCCGTAGGCGCGCGCCTCGTAGGAACAGGTGATAATGCAGGTACCCGTCCGGCCATTGGTAATACCCACGGGGAGCCCCTGCCATTCCGGGTGGTCGGCCTGCTCTATCGAGGCGAAAAAGGCATTCATATCGACCAGGGCGATCATGCGTGGCCAGGGGATATTTTTCATGGGATATACCATACTGTATTTATATACAGTATCCGGCAAATCCGGGGGAGATTTCAAGCACCGGGAATAACGGCTGGAAATTACCCGATCAAAGCGTCCATTTCACGCCGCACAGACTGAATCAGGCTTTGTCCGTTTGTTCAGAAAACACACTTTCATGCACCAGAGCGCTCAAGGGTACCGCTTCAATCTGTTCACCAAGCCGAAACCGTTTGCTGCCAGGATAGACCACGGCAATGGCATCCAGTGCCAAATCCTTCAATGCCGTGCGCATTGAAGGGGTCACTCGGGGAGTATCAGTACGTTTGCATTCGACACCCAGCAAACGGCCATTTTTTTTCAGGATCAGATCAACTTCAGCCCCTTGATGTGTCGCCCAAAAAAATGCCTCGTCCGCTTGTTCCACTGCCAGCACCTCTTCAATCACATAGCCTTCCCATGATGCGCCGATCTTCGGATGGGTCAGCAATTCACGTTCTGTATTAATGCCAAGTAGCTGGTGCAGCAAACCGGAATCACGAATATACACCTTGGGTGACTTGACCTGGCGCTTGCGGATATTGGCGTACCAGGGCTGTAGCTGACGAACCATAAAGGCATCACTCAGCAAATCAAGATACCGTCGCACAGTCGACTCACTCACACCCAGAGAACGCGCAAACTCCGCACCGTTCCAGGTTTGACCGTGGTAATGCGCCAGCATGGTCCAAAAACGGCGCAGTGCCGTCGCGGACACCCTGACCCCCCATTGCGGAAAATCCCGCGCCAGCAAGGTTTGAATAAATTCCTTGCGCCAGGCAAAACTATCAATATCACTACCTGCAAGATAAGACGGAGGAAATCCGCCGCGTAACCAGTGACGTGCTTGTGCTTCAAACCCCAGCTCCCGCAAACCAAAACCGCGCAAGGTCAAGGTCTCCTGCCGCCCCGCCAGGCTTTCCGACGATTGCCGCAGCAGCTTGCCGGATGCACTGCCCAAGATCAGAAACTGTCCCTGAAAGTCCTGCCGGTCAACCAGCACCCGCAACACCGGAAACAGATCAGGCCGTAATTGAATCTCGTCGATCACTATCAGGCCTTTCAGTAAACCCAGTGCTGTCATCGGCTCATCCAGCCGGGCTAGACTGAGCGGGTCTTCCAGATCGAAATAATTGACCGAATCTTCCGCCACAAATTGCCGTGCCAGCGTCGTTTTCCCACACTGTCGCGGCCCGGCAAGCACCACAACCCGGCTGCGTGACAATGCACGTTCAATTGCCTGCTGCCAATGTTTTCGGGTGATCATGGCGATATATTACCATGAATATCTGTCATCATGTAATAGAATTTCATGGTTAACAGCCGGTGTTGATTGATGATAATAGTGGCTAACCGCGAATTATATTGACAATTAGCCATGATTCGCTGTTCTGTTGCCACCTATCAGATACCTGCATGATACGGGTTAATATATTCCAAACCCGGACCTTTCGCCGCATAATCGAAACTAATATGCTATTCCGTGATTTCCTGACCCTCACCGGAAGCGCCCTGGTCGCCCACCGCCTGCGCAGTTTCCTCACCCTGCTCGGCATTGCCGTGGGGATTGCTGCGGTTGTGCTGCTCACCTCCATTGGCGAGGGGATTCACCGCTTCGTGCTGTCGGAGTTCACCCAGTTCGGCACCAATATCGTCGCCATCAACCCGGGCCGCACGAAAACCCACGGCGGCAGCGTTGGCGTCTTCGGGACTGAACGCCCACTGACCCTTGAAGACTCGGAAGCGCTCAAGCGACTGTCGTTCGCGGATTCCGTGGTGCCCTTTGTCCAGGGCAATGCCGAGGTGGAGGCCGGCGGCCGGCGACGACGCACGACAATCTACGGCTCCGGCCACGAGATGCCGACGGCCTTCAGTATGCGCGTCAAGTCCGGCCGCTTCCTGCCGGCCGATGACCCGATGGCGCCACGCGCATTCGCGGTGCTGGGCAGCAAGTTACGCCGGGAATTGTTTGGTGACGCCAACCCGCTGGGGCAACGCATCGGCATCAGCGGCAACCGCTACCGCATTATCGGTGTCATGGAGCCCAAGGGCACGGTACTCGGCTTTGACCTGGACGACACGGTCTATATCCCCGCGGCGCGCGCACTGGAATTATTCAATCGCAATTCACTGTTCGAGATCGATGTGCTCTACCCGCCCGAGGCCAGTGTCGACAAGGTGGTCGAGGGGATTCGCCGTACCCTCGTGGCGCGCCACGGCCGCGAGGACTTCACCATCACCACCCAGGCGCAGATGCTCGAGGTACTGGGTTCGATCCTGAATATCCTGACCTTCGCCGTGGGCGCTATCGGCGGTATTTCCCTGCTGGTCGGTTCCATTGGCATTATCACCATCATGACGATTTCGGTGAACGAGCGCCGTAGCGAAATCGGCCTGGTACGCGCACTGGGCGCACAGCGCAGCCAGGTGCTTTCGCTGTTTCTTGGGGAGGCGATTGTGCTTGCTGCCGCCGGTGGAATCGCGGGCCTGCTGCTGGGCACAGGGCTGGCCAGCCTGCTACGCCTTGCACTGCCGGCGTTGCCGGTGCATACACCCTGGATCTACGCCGTAATGGCCGAAGTGCTTGCGGTGCTTATCGGTATTGCCGCCGGCGTGCTGCCGGCGCGTCATGCCGCACGACTGAACCCGGTGGATGCCTTGCGCACCGAATAGGCACACCGGTCACGCAAACGTAATACAGCGGTAATACATCTGTAACAAACACCTTTTATCTTCTGTCCCGTAATTTTTCAGTTCCATTACCGTTTTGCACTGAACTGCAAACAGACAGGAGATATTCGTGAACCCCAGACTACGTTACCCGCTTCTCAGTGGCGCTCTGTTCTGCCTTTCCAGCACCTTTTCGCTGCCCGCGCTTTCTTCCACCGATGCCATGGTGGACCTGCTCAAGGTATTGCGCGACAAAGGCACTATCAGCGACTCGGACTACAATGCCCTGGAAAAGGCCGCCAAGTCCGACAAGGCGCAGATTAAAAAAGCTGTCAGCGACGCCACCAAAGACACTGTCAAAGTCAAAACCGGCCACGCCGGTCTTAAAGTGCAATCCGGCGATGGTGCGTTCAAGTTCCAGCTGGGTGGCCGTTTGATGGTGGATGCCGCCTTCTATGACAAGGACAAGACGCAACTGGGCAACGGTGCGGAACTCCGTCGCGCCCGCCTGTTTGTCAAAGGCACCGCGTACAAGGACTGGTTCTACAAGGGACAGCTGGATTTTGCCGGCAGCAAGGTTTCCGTCAAGGACTTTTACATGGGCTACCATGGCTTCAAGCCCGTCAAGATTGTTATTGGTCACCACAAGGAACCTTTCAGCCTTGAAGAGCAGACCAGCTCGAAATACATCACCTTCATGGAACGTGGCTTGACCAGCACCTTCTCGCCCGGGCGTAATACCGGCATATCGGTGGCCAGCCACGGCCAGCAATGGGGCGCACGCGTCGGTTACTTCTTTGACGGCGTGAAAAACAGCGCCTCGCCCAATGGCCAGGGCTGGGGTCTGACCGGCCGGGTACACTTTGCGCCCATCAATGAAAAAAACCGCGTGATACACCTCGGTGCTGCCGCCAGCTACCGGGGTTCGGATAGTAGTAATAACAAGCTGCGCTTCCGGGAACGTGCCGAGACACACATCACCAGCACCCGCCTGGTGGATACCGGCGACATTAACAACTACGACAACGAGACACGCTACGGCCTGGAAGCTGCGGCGGTACTGGGACCGTTCTCTGTACAGAGCGAGTACATGCGTACCAGCGTAGACACCCGTGGCCCGGGGTCGGATCCTGAGTTTTCCGGCTGGTATGCCTATGGCAGCTACTTCCTGACCGGTGAGCACCGTCCCTACAAGGCCAGCTCCGGTTCCTTCGGCCGCGTCAAACCTGCCAGCGTCGTCGGCCAGGGTGGCACCGGCGCCTGGGAGCTGGCAGCCCGCTACAGCAGTCTCGACCTGAAGGACAGCGGCATCAATGGTGGCAGGGAGAACGACATCACTGTGGGTCTGAACTGGTACGCAACGCCTAATGTGCGGTTTATGGCCAATTATGTCCGCGCGTCAACAGACCCGACCTCGGTGGTGAAATTCCCGACCACCGGCAATGAAGACGTCAATATCTTCCAGCTACGCAGCCAGATCGACTTCTAGCCCGGGAGCTATCCGTCAAACCAACAAGGCCGCAGGTAACTGCGGCCTTTTTTGTTTCTGAATCAACGCACGGGAACGGAAGATTGGGTATCATGCCGGTATGGAAAATATGTGGATCTATCTTGTTGTCACCGGCCTGCTGGCCGGTCTGGTCGGCTGGCTGATCGCCAATGCCCGCGCCCAGCGGATTATCTCGGCGTTGCGCGAGGACAATGTGCGGGCCAAAGCACAACGCGAAAGCGAACAGCTGGCGCACGAAGAAAAGCTGCGTGCCTTTGAAACCGCGCGCAGCCAGTTGGAAGATTCTTTCAAGGCGCTGGCCGGCGACATTATGAAATCCAGCAGCAGTGAATTTCTTAAACTGGCGGAAACCCGTTTCAAGTCCCTGCACGAACAATCCAGCAACGAATTCGAGAAGCGCGAAAAAGCCGTCGAGAACCTGGTGAAACCGATCCGCGAAACGCTGGAAAAAACTGACCAGCAGATCCGCAAGATGGAAGAGGAACGGCAGAAGAATTTCGGCGCGCTCAATCATCACCTGGAGTTCATGAAAGCCGCCCACGACCAGTTGCAGAACGAAACACGCAACCTGGTCAAGGCATTGAAACGCCCTGAAGTGCGCGGACAATGGGGCGAGCTGACGCTCAAGCGGTTGGCAGAACTGGCCGGCATGGTCGAACACTGCGATTTCGAACAACAACACAGCATCGACACCGGGGAAGGCAAGCAGCGGCCGGACATGGTGGTGCGTATGCCCGGCGGGCGCGAGGTTGTCGTGGATGCCAAGGCGCCCATGGATGCCTACCTGTGCGCGGTCGAGGCGGAAAATGACGTACAGCGCGCGCAGGAACTGCAACGCCATGCGCGCAATGTACGCGCGCGGGTGCGCGAGCTGGCGAGCAAGGCCTACTGGAAGAACCTGTCATCGTCGCTGGATTTCGTGGTGCTGTTCATTCCCGGCGACCAGTTTCTCAGCGCGGCACTGGAACTGGATGCGAGCCTGCTCGAAGATGCGC
>JALWRY010000133.1 GCA_027080445.1 Thiohalobacter sp.
TGAAACTCGACGGCTATGAAGTTGGCGATCGTATCAAGGGCAAGGTGTTGCACGCCCGGTACAGCCGTTATATGCAGCAGGTCAGCGAGATCGCCCCGGACCTGGTGGACCGCCTGGCGGAAACCGGCGCACGTTTTACGCACCATTCCTCGATTGCGCCCACCGGTACGATTTCCCTGTCACTGGCGAACAATGCCAGTAACGGCATCGAGCCGAGCTTTGCGCATCATTACTTCCGCAACGTGATTCGTGAAGGCCGCAAGACCAAGGAAAAAGTCGATGTGTTCTCGTTTGAGCTGCTGGCCTACCGCTCGCTGGTGAACCCGCAGGCGGAACCGGGCAGCGACGAGGCATCGCAGAAATTGCCGGAGTACTTTATTTCAGCAGATGATGTCACACCCAGGCAGCACGTCGATATCCAGGCTGCTGCGCAAAAATGGGTGGATTCATCCATTTCCAAGACCGCCAATGTGCCAACTGATTATCCCTTCGACGAGTTCAAGGATATTTACCTGTATGCCTATGAGCAGGGTCTGAAGGGTTGTACGACTTTCCGCTTTAACCCGGAGGCGTTCCAGGGTGTGCTGGTCAAGGAAACAGACCTGGAAAACACCACCTACCAGTTTACCCTCGATGACGGCAGCGTCGTGCAACTGAAGGGTAACGAGGAAGTTGAATACGACGGAGAAATCCACACCGCCGCCAACCTGTACGATGCCCTGAAAGAAGGCTACTACGGAAAGTTCTAGGCGAAGCGAAGGCGTCAGAGGAGTTTATATTATGGTCAGGAAAATTGAACACAAAATCGTCGACTACGAGGTATTGAAAGACGACGTCTGTGACGAGCCGGAAGCGGTTACCGAGCCGGTCAAAGAAGAAGACAAGGTTGTGCACCTGCACGAAAAGCTGGAACGCCCGGACATGCTGCTGGGATCGACTTACAAGGTCAAGACCCCGTTATCGGAGCATGCCCTGTACATCACGATCAACGATGTGTTGCTCAATCCGGGTACGCCGCACGAACTGCGCCGTCCTTTCGAGATTTTCATCAACTCGAAAAATATGGATCATTTCCAGTGGATCGTGGCGCTTACGCGAATTATTTCGGCCGTGTTCCGCAAGGGTGGCGACGTCACGTTTCTGGTTGAGGAGTTGCGTTCGGTCTTTGACCCGCGTGGCGGTTACTTCAAGAAGGGTGGCCGCTACATGCCTTCGCTGGTGGCAGAGATCGGCGATGCCATCGAGTGTCACCTGCGCATGATCGGGATGCTCAAGGACGATGACCTGGACGAGCATCAGAAAAAAATCCTCGCGGAAAAGCGCGAGCAGTTTGAGCAAGCCAACAGGGCCAGCCAGCCGACCGAGTCCGGCGGTTTTCCGGAAGGCGCCCAACTGTGTGTGAAATGTAATACCAAGGCGGCGATTCAGATGGACGGGTGCCTGACCTGTCTGAATTGCGGTGAGTCCAAGTGTGGATGAGGTCAGCGGAGTAAAACCTGGCAATGAACCTTCTGGATAAAGACTATCTTCTGAGAAAGCATATGCTCGTACATCAAGCCATACCAGGATACTGGTATACCAATGCCCTCGGTCAGTTGCAGCAGGTGCGTGTGGTGTTGCACGAAGGGAATGAACAAAAACGTGTGGTGCTGGAGAATATCAACGGCAAACGCCAGATGGTTGATATCGACAGCTGGTATTTGCTGGACCTCACGCTGCACTCACCGGGTTTTGAGCGACGTCGTACACGACGCACCCGGCGTGATTCCGGCAAGCATTTGTGACGGCCGAACTGGCCTGAGCCCGGCCGTCTGATAGCGGGTCTCCTTTGTCTGTCACGCGTCAATCCGCGTTTATCGCAGGTCCGGTCGGCAAGCTCCAGGTGCTGGAAACCGTACCGGAAACCGCGCCGCGGGCACTTGCCGTCATCTGTCATCCTCACCCCCTGCACGGCGGTACGCTCGACAACAAGATCGTTCACCAGTTGGCAAAGAGTTTTGTATCGCTGGAAGCGGTCAGCGTGCGGTTTAATTTCCGCGGCGTCGGTCAGAGTGAAGGGGTATATGACGAAGGCCGTGGTGAGCGTGATGACCTGTTGGCAGTCGTCGAGTGGGCCCGGCAACATTGGCCCGGCCTGCCATTGTGGCTGGCCGGATTTTCCTTTGGTGGCTATATTGCACTGGAAGTGGCGCAACAACTGCGCCCGGACTGGTTGGTGACGGTAGCGCCGGCCGTTAACTACTTCCCGGATCAGCCGGTTGCGCTGCAAGGTATCCGCTGGTTATTGATTCACGGGGACGCGGACGACATTGTGCCCTGGTCAGGGCTGGCAGCATGGCTCGATCAACAGGGACTGTCACCTGACACGGTGCATGTCGAAGGGGCAGGCCATTTTTTTCACGGGCAGCTGAACAGGCTGCGCGATATCGTGTTACGCGCAGCGCCATAAGGCCGTGCCTGGCACACCGTCGTCAATGCGGCTGTTGCTGGTTGTTCTGGGCAAACCGAAAGACTTCTGATGCGGAACTGAAGGTCTTGGGGATAATGCGTTCGTCGATACTGCACGACCAGTAGGCCGGCAGGTAGCCGCCCTTGAACACCGGGTTGGCGCTGACCCTGACGCCATTGATCTTTTTTTCAACTTTCGCGTTCATATTCCACCGCTATTGTTTGTTGTTTTACGTCAAATACCGAGCAAGCGACGTGCCACTTGCTGTAATGCCTTGAATTGATAGAGATGCCTGACGGCGCCAGGTTATTCCCCTCGCAGGGTATTGCTTCCGGCGTAAAGAAAACCAACACTGTCAGGGCTGTCTGTACCCGGTAAATTGATTTCAACATCATGAATTTACAGTATATTATTCCCCTGTTGGTAAATGGCTTCGCAGCGTCAAAAATACCGACGCTGAACGCTAGTGCGTGTGCCATACGCGGGTCAAGATGACAGAAGGTCAGAAGCGGAGTGGACTTTGGCCGATTTTCCTTCGCGATGCGGGCCTGGCGGGGGACGGGACGGGACAGAAAGGGCATAATCGCCGCCTGGCGGTAAAAAACACTTATGTACGAACAACATTTTGGACTGACAGAACGCCCGTTCTCTATCGCGCCCGATCCGCGCTTTCTCTATATGAGTCAGCAGCATCGCGAGGCGCTGGCGCACCTGCTGTATGGCGTCGGCGAAGGCGGCGGTTTTGTACAGCTGACCGGTGAGGTCGGTACGGGCAAGACCACCATTTGCCGTTGCCTGCTGGAGCAGGTGCCGGATTATGTCGATGTGGCGTTGATCCTCAACCCGCGCGTCAGCGCGATGGAGTTGCTGGCCAGTCTGTGCGACGAGCTGGGTATCGAATATGCGCGGGATACCACCAGTATCAAGCGACTCACCGATGTACTGAATGCCCATTTGCTTGAAACCCATGCGCGTGGCCGGCGTACCGTATTGATTATCGATGAGGCGCAGAATCTTGACGCCGATGCGCTGGAGCAGGTGCGCCTGCTCACCAACCTGGAAACCACGCGCGAGAAGCTGCTTCAGATCGTACTCATCGGCCAGCCAGAATTGCGCGGCCTGCTGGCGCGTGAGGAATTGCGCCAGTTATCGCAGCGTATCACCGCACGTTACCACCTCGAACCGATCCAGCGGAGTGAGACAGCGGCCTATATCCGCCATCGCCTGCAGGTCTGTGGCGCCACGGATACCCTGTTCAACGAAGCGGCTATTGACCTGGTGCAGAAACTCTCCGGCGGTGTGCCGCGCCTGATCAACGTGATGTGTGACCGCGCCTTGCTCGGCGCCTACGTGGAAAACCGGCACAAGGTCGATGCCGCCATTGTGATCCGCGCCGCGCGTGAAGTGTTGCCGGAAGAGGGTCTGAATGCGCCGACCCGGCGATGGTGGCCCTGGCTGGCTGGCGCGGCTGGCGTGGTATTTGTGGCGGCGTTTGTCATTGGCTACTGGCGTGCGCCCGTGCCGAAGGCAACGCTGGCGAAGACGGGTGCGCCGGTTTCAACGTCTGGCGCGATGGAGGAAGAAGGCGTCAGGGTGGCAAGCCATGAACCCGTGTCGCCTGTGCCGGCGACGGTCGTGGCTGCCGCTGGTGCAGAAAGCCAGGCAAGCCTGCCAACAGGGGTGGCAGCGGATACAAACGCGGAGGTAGCGGCCATTGATGCGGCACCGTCATCGGTATCCGTGACCAGTGACTTCCAGCAAAAGCTCGACGCGGCCGGGTCGGATGCCGCGGCATGGGCCTGGTCCGGGCTGTTTAACCTGTGGGGTGTGCAAACCCGTGCGGTCACGGATGCGCAAGCTTGTGAGATTGCGCCCCTGTCGGGCCTGCGTTGCCTGCAAGGTGGCGGTAGCCGGAGGGTATTACAGTACTATGACCGGCCGGCAGTGTTATTGCTGGTAGGCTCGGGCGGGCGCAGGGTGCCGGTGTTGTTGCGCAAGATCCGTGGCAATCTCGCGCTGTTGCAGGTTGGCGATCAGCGCGTGGAGGTGCCGGCCGAGGTGATGGAACGGCACTGGTTCGGTGAGTATCGCCTGCTGTGGAAGACCCCGCCCGGGGGTAGCGCGGTATTGAGGCCGGGTGATCGCAGTACGGATGTGCAATGGCTGCGTGACAGGCTGAAGCAGGCCACCGGCTTGTCATCCATTGCGCCCGACCCGTTGTTGTTCGACGAAGGGCTGAAAACGCTGGTGCAGGATTTCCAGCGCAGCCGTGAGCTGAGCGCGGATGGCGTGGTCGGCGCCAGAACGTTTATCCACCTGAATAATCTGTCCCGGCCATCCACAGTGCCGCGCCTGGTCGAAACGGTACCGTCGTAGCCATGTCGTACATACTCGAGGCACTGAAAAAGGCAGAGCAGCAGCGCGAGATCGGGCAGGTGCCGCGTATAGACAGCGCACACGAACCCGCTGCGACCGGCTTGTCATCCCGCTGGGGCGTGATTGTTGTGCTGGTTCTGCTGGTTAACGCCGGTTTGTTGCTGGCACTGTTCTGGCCGGATCGTCCGGCGAACCTGCAGGAAGCGGCGAAGGCCCCGGCTGCAACCCGCACTGGTACTGAGAGCGTTGATGTGCAGCCAATGGAAACCCCCACGGTAGTGCAACAACCGGCCAGCACTGAGTCCTTGCCTGTTACCCCACCCATCACGGCGCCCGCACCGCCACAGGTTCGGCCCTCGCCCGCTGTGTCCTATTCTCCGCCTGTGCCACCTGCACCCGTGCCGCAACCGGAAGCCCTGCCAGTCTGGCCCCAGGTTCCCTCACACATTTTTGAACAACTGCACGGTAATCTCAGGCTCGACGTGCATGTGTACAGTGAAAAGCCCCGGGATCGCTTCGTGCTCATCAACCTGCAAAAGTACCACGAGGGTGAACAATTACAGGAAGGGCCGGTAGTGGACGCCATAACAGCAGAAGGCGTCGTGCTTTCACTGCAGGGGCAGCAATTTTTGCTTCGGGCGCAATAGGAACCTACGTTCAGGTAATAACACGATAATGTATAAAGATATTTTTGTGTCCCTGCTGGCAGGGCTGGTGTGCCTTGCGTGCCTCACCGTGCCGGCGCAGGGAGTCGCGGCGCGATCCACGACCCGGCAATTGATTATCCGCCTGCAGGATGATGGCACGCGCAATGCGGCTTCTGTCAGGCCGAAAGCCACGCTGCCCGGCCTGACCTTGCCGGATGGCCGGCAGTTGACCTATGTCCGTTCCCTGGATGACGGCAGTATCGTCGTGCAGTTACCGGAGACGGTCAGTCTCGAACAAGCCAATGCGCTGGTGAGCACACTCGTGCAGGCGCATGAGGTCCGGAGCGCCCAGGTCGATAAGCGCCTTTATCCTGCTCTGGTGCCAAATGATACCAACTACACGGATCAGTGGTACCTGTTCCAGGACACGGCCGGTATACGCATGCCGGCAGCCTGGGACCAGAGTACCGGTTCGGCTGGTATCGTTATCGCCGTACTCGACACCGGTATTCTGCCACACAGGGACCTGGATCCGGCGCGCATCCTGACGGCCTCCGGCTATGATTTTATTTCCGACACGGTATCGGCCAACGATGGAGACGGGCGCGATAGCGATCCGACCGATCCGGGCGATGCGGTTCTGGCCGGAGAGTGTGGGCCGGGTGATCCTTTGATGAATGGCGACAGTTCCTGGCACGGACTGTTGGTGACAGGCATTATCGCTGCGACATCGAACCAGACCAATATCGATATCGCCGGCATTGATTTTAAGGCGAGGGTGCTACCGGTGCGGGTGCTGGGCAAGTGTGGCGGCCTGGTGTCGGATATTGCCGACGCCATTCGCTGGGCCGCGGGCCTGTCTGTCTCGGGTGTGCCGCTGAACGCGAACCCGGCAGATATCATCAACCTGAGCCTGGCGGGTGCAGGTGCCTGTACCCCACTGGAACAGAACGCGATTGATGCGGCGGTGGGTGCGGGTGCTGTTGTTGTCGTGGCAGCGGGGAATGATGGTCAGGATGTCGCGAATTTCAGCCCGGCTAACTGCAACAATGTCGTTACCGTCGGTGCAATCAGTCGTACCGGCAGTATTGCTTCCTATACCAATCGAGGGATCCAGGTCGACCTGGTTGCCCCCGGCGGGGATGGCCCCACCCAGAATGATGATCTGCTGACGCTCTGGAACACCGGTACCACCACAGCGGGTAATGACATCCTCGCATTCACACAGGGCACCAGTTTCACCACGGCCCAGGTATCCGCCGTGGCGTCCTTGATGCGTGCCGTCAATGGCTCACTCGGCCCTGCTTCAATAAAGGATATCCTTTGCAAGACCGCCCGAAACTTTCCCGATGCCAGCTGTGACGGGAGCCTGTGCGGTGTCGGCGTACTCGATGCTACTGCGGCACTGGCCGGCGCAGCTGACCCGGCTTCGGTAGCCGGTAATACAGGTTGTGGCGTCATTAAAAGCCGTAGCGGTGGGGGTGGCGGCGGTTGTGCGATACAACGCACAACCCGGGCGCTCGACCCGCTCCTGCCGTTGTGGCTGCTGGCGGGCTTTATTGGTTTGTCCCGGCGGAGTCGTTAAACTGCGCAGCCATGTTACGCGCCATCCAGAAGTTCTTTCGTAACCAGGTCAACAGTGCGGAGCCGGGTCGTCACGATGAGCACAGCCTGCATCTCGCCACAGCGGCGCTGTTGTTCGAGATGCAGCGTGCCGACTTCGAGGAACACGAAGACGAGCGTGTGGTACTGGAACGTGTGTTACAGGAAACGTTCTCCCTGAGCGCGGAGGAAACCCGCGAACTGGCGCAACTGGCCCGCCAGGAAGCGGAAGAATCCGTGTCACTGCACGCGTTCACCAGCCTGATCAACCAGCGCTTTTCCCCCGGGGAAAAGGTGCGTGTGGTGGAAATGTTGTGGCAGGTCGCCTTTGCTGACGGGCGCATTGACCGTTATGAAGAGGCGCTGGTACGCAAGATTGCCGAATTGCTCTATGTGCCGCATCGGGACTTTATTCGCGCCCGCCACCGGGTGCAGGAGCGGCAATAAAAAAGGCAGCCGGATGGCTGCCTTTTTTGAATCCTTTCCGTACTCCGTATCCGGCCCTGCCAGGTCGGATACGGAGACCATTTCCTGCTGTAATTTCAGGTAAGTCCCTGATTACACCATATCT
>JALWRY010000134.1 GCA_027080445.1 Thiohalobacter sp.
TGCGCTCGATTTCCCTGGCGGCGTTAATGCCAAATCTTTTGTGACCATTTTCGTGGGCTGTGAGCGCCGTGTAATACTTGTCCCATTTGCTTTTGAGCTTGCCGTTTGCCTGATTGCGATTGGTCCAACGGGGCATGGTGAATCTTACGTCAACAGTGCTTGACGCATGGGTGATATAACACTGTCCCTGGCGCTTGTTCCAGTTAAAGTGCCAATGAACCATCCACGCAGTGTAGGCATCGTAGCGTTTCCCGGATTGCCGGACCGGGCTGTTGGCATTAAGACTTTTTCTAAGTTCATTCGCGGTGGAACCGGAGACTGAATAGTAGCTTGTTTTTATGTTCACAACCGGGGACGCCGACGTGGCGCCTGAAAAGATCAATAAAAAGATGAAAATTGTAATTGAATAGCGCATGTCAGGGTCAAAATAATTCGCCCGATCTTTTAGTCGGTATCGTAGTATTTTGGCAAAAGGGATGTGCTGATGCCAGCCGGTCAATCCTGTTCGTAAAGAACACGAAATAATGTGCTTTGATCAATATGCTCGAAATCCTTTCCATAGATATATAATGAAGTGACTTCACGATAATTGAGCTCATTGCCTTTTACAGACAAGTGCATTTGAAAGGCTTTTGTTTGTGCTTTTTTCAGCATGAACGGTGATTGTACAATCCCGTAGGTTTCATCCCCTGCTTTTGCCTCGACACTGAAAAGACTCTCGCCATGACGTTCCCGGTATTCTCCCCCGGCGAGGAGACAGACAGCCCTGGGAATACTCAAGGAATGCATAATAGTGTTCGTGCTGCTTTCGTAGATCCAGTGACCGATCTGGTCATGAAAAATATGACCGTTTTCGAGCTTGCGAACCACGTGGTGATATCTGACAGATACCAGGTTTTGCTCTTCTGCGTTTGTAGCCGGTCCACTGGCTGTAAATACAATTTCATCCGTAAAGGAAGACTTGTCAGGATTGGCATCACTATCAGGCGCTGTATCCATGCCTTTAGAGCCAACCCACCTGCCGATGAGTTGTGCCAAAGGGCCATAGTCAACATCATTGATTACTGTGTTCATCAGGTTAGCTCCGTATTGGCAAGATGAAAATTTTAGTGATTGGAATGCCACCTCATAAAATGTTTCCTCCACTTCCGATTCTTCACCAGGAAGCCAACCCCAACCAGCATTTCGTTTGCGAGCACATCATAGTCAGATGCATAAATTGCGAAAGCCCAATAGGACAAAGGAAATGTGGCGAGAAACGCGGGGTAGAACCCTGGAAGCCTAACGGCACTATAACCGGAATAAAGTTGATTGTTCTGCAGGATTTCATTGTAGCCTTCCGCCTGACACATGGGCCGCGAACCCTTCTATTGCTTCTTTCGTAAGTGGCGCCAACTCATCGCGGCCCATACGTACTACTTTTATATTCATTGATTCCGCAACACTCGCCAATTGCTCCGCGGTCTGCTCACGAGCAATAAATAGTCTTTTAGGGCGCGAGCCTGATTGATCTTCTGCGGCATCAAGCAACTTCCGAGACTGGAACTCCGATACTTCAGGTTCGGACGCAGCGACAAGCTCCATTCCGAAGATCATTCCTGATGCCACCTCCATTATCGCCATTGCATTGAAATCTCCGTCGGCAGCCGTTCGCACAGGAGCAACATTAAGCTGGAAGAATAGCCACGCCTCGTTGCTCGTGAATTCTGTTGGTTCAATCGACAAAGCGTATTCCCTTTGTTTGAAATCTAACGACTGAGGCCAGCCGCGCAAGTTAGCGCGTCGGCCTGGGCCGCATTGTGTACGCCCAGCATGGGCATGAACTTATGGGGTGTAAGTCCCCTGTAGGAGAACCTGAATTG
>JALWRY010000135.1 GCA_027080445.1 Thiohalobacter sp.
CACTGGAAAAAGCAGGGGAGGCCAGTCTCGATCTGGTGGAGATTTCCCCGCAGGCCGAACCGCCGGTGTGCAAGATCATGGATTACGGCAAGTACCGTTTCGATGAACAAAAGAAACGCCAGGCTGCACGCAAGAAGCAGAAGCAGACCCAGGTCAAGGAAATCAAGTTCCGGCCCGGTACCGATATTGGTGATTACAATATCAAGCTGCGCAACCTGACCCGTTTCCTGAATGATGGTGACAAGGTCAAGGTCACGCTGCGGTTTCGCGGCCGCGAAATGGCGCACCAGGAACTGGGGCGTGATTTGCTCAAGCGCGTAGAAGGCGATCTCTCGGAACTGGCTACCGTTGAGCAGTTTCCGAAGATGGAAGGCCGTCAGATGATTATGGTGATGGCGCCAAAGAAGAAGTAAGTAATGGTCGGCCCGGGTACACCGCACCTTGGGACGACGTTCAAAGGGGACAGATTTAAATCTGTCCCCTTGTCAACTAAGCGGGAGAGAAACTATGCCAAAGATGAAAACCAACCGTGGAGCCGCCAAGCGGTTCCGCAAGACCGCCAGTGGCGGTTTCAAGCGTGGCCAGTCGCACCTGCGCCACATCCTCACCAAGAAAAGCAGCAAGCGCAAGCGCCATTTGGGCAGCACCGAGCAGGTGCACGAAGCCGATCAGCGCGCCGTTCGTCGCATGTTGCCGTTTATCTAACCGGAGGGGATGAGCCATGCCAAGAGTAAAACGTGGTGTTCAGGCGCGAGCCAAACACAAGAAGGTCCTCGACAAGGCCAAGGGTTATTACGGCGCACGCCGCAAGGTCTACCGTGTCGCCAAGCAGGCGGTCATCAAGGCCGGCCAGTATGCCTACCGTGACCGTCGTCAGCGTAAACGTCAGTTCCGTGCGCTGTGGATTGCCCGTATCAATGCGGCAGCCCGCGAGAACGGTATGTCCTACAGCCGTTTCATCAACGGGCTGAGCAAGGCCGGTATCGAAGTCGACCGCAAGGTACTTGCCGATCTGGCTGTGTACGATGTGGCGGCCTTTAGTGCGCTGGCGGAACAAGCCAAAGCCAGCCTGGCGTAACGATCCAGTCGGGGGACAGGTTTATACTTTGTGGGATCTACATGGGAGACAGGTTTAAACCTGTCCCCTACCTCTCCTCCCCCTTCCTTTTGTTTTCAGGAGATGTGATGTGGAGGCCTTAGCCACACTCGAACAACAGGCCCGGGATGCCATCGATGGCGCCGCCGATCTCAAGGCGCTGGATGCGGTGCGCGTACAGTACCTGGGCAAGAAAGGACTGTTGACGGAGCAGCTCAAGCAGCTGGGTAAATTGCCGGCCGGGGAGCGGCCGCAGGCCGGGCAGGCGATCAATGTCGCCAAACGGCAGATCCAGCAGGCCATCGAGGCGCGCAAGGAGGCCTTGCAGAATGCCGCACTGGCCGAGGCGCTGGCGTCGGAACGGATCGATGTGACACTGCCGGGCCGGGGACAGGGCCGTGGTGGTCTGCACCCGGTGACGCGCACCCTGCAACGCATTGAAAAGTTGTTTTCATCAATGGGTTTCGAGGCGGTGGAAGGCCCGGAAATCGAGGACGACTACCATAACTTCGAGGCGCTGAATATTCCTGCGCACCACCCGGCGCGCGCTATGCACGATACGTTCTATATCGATGCGCACCGCGTGTTGCGTACCCACACCTCTCCGGTGCAGATCCGGGTGATGGAAGATCGCAAGCCACCATTTCGCGTGATTGCCCCGGGACGCGTGTACCGTTGCGATTCCGATTTGACGCATACGCCGATGTTCCACCAGGTGGAAGGTCTGCTGGTGGATGAGAATGTCAGCTTCGCCGACCTGAAAGG
>JALWRY010000136.1 GCA_027080445.1 Thiohalobacter sp.
CGGCATTCCCGCAATGTTATCCGCACCTGCTCGAGAGCAGCGCGGCCGGTCAGCAAGGCCGCTACGATATACTGTTCGCCTTCCCGGGGGGATCTGTCGAACTGCGCAAAACAGACGACTTTGATTTCCTCCAGTCACTGGACGCGGCCTGGCGTGCAGAACGTATCCCGACACCCGCCGGGCCGGCGGGGGGACTGCCGTTTCACGGCGGCTGGTTCCTGTACCTCTCCTATGAACTGGTCGCGCAGATTGAACCCTGCCTGGATCTGCCCGCGGACGAGAGTGGCCTGCCTGTCGCCAGCGCCACGCGCTTCCCTGCCGCCATCATTTACGATCATGTCACCGGACAAAGTTCACTGGTATCCGAGCAGGCGTCACTACTCGACGCCATGCGTGAAGATATCGACCGCCTGGCGCCTGAAAACATCCCCCCGGCAGCGGTAGCTGCGCAGCTCCGGGAAGCCCCGGATGATGAATACCTGGACGCTGTGGAGCGCGTACTCGACTATATCCGTGACGGCGACGTGTTTCAGGTCAACCTGTCACGCGCCTGGTCGGGTGACTGGCCGGCGCATACTGACACCGCCGCCGTGTATCGCCGCCTGCGTGCCGCCAATCCAGGCCCCTTCAACGGTCTCGCGACATTTGCCGACGGCGCCATATTGAGTTCGTCACCGGAACGACTGGTCGAAGTGCGGGGCGAGCGGGTGCAAACCCGGCCTATCGCCGGGACGCGGCCGCGCGCCCGGAATATCCGGGACGACATCTCGTTGTCAGACGCCTTGATGGCGAACCCCAAGGAACGCGCCGAACACATTATGCTGATCGACCTGGAGCGCAATGATCTTGGGCGTATCGCGGTACCTGGCAGTGTCGAGGTCAGCGAGCTGATGGTGCTCGAATCCTACGCCAGCGTGCACCATATCGTGTCCAATGTGCGCGCGGTTAAACGGCCGGAGATCTCACCCGGCGATATTATTCGCGCCGTGTTCCCGGGCGGCACGATTACCGGTTGCCCGAAAGTGCGCTGCATGGAAATTATTGCGGCACAGGAAGGGACAGGGCGGGGCGCCTATACCGGGTCGATGGGCTACCTGAACCGGGATGGCAGTCTTGACCTGAATATCCTGATCCGCACACTGGTGCGTAGCGGAGACCGGCTGGGTTTTCGCGCTGGCGCAGGTATTGTGGCGGATTCCGGTCCACGTCACGAACTGGCGGAAACCCGCGACAAGGCGCGCGCCATGTTACATGCCCTCGAAGGAACAACAGAATAATGCGTTGTCTTGTCGATGGTGAACCGGCCGAGTCGATTCCGCTGGATGACCGCGGGTTGCAGTATGGTGATGGTTTGTTTGAAACCCTGGCCGTACAGTCGGGGGAGGTGGCATTTGTCGAACGCCACCTTGCACGACTGTCTGAAGGCTGCAAACGACTGGGGTTTCCGGCTGTCGATGCGCAGCAGATTCGCCAGGAACTTGAAGCCCTGGCAGCCGAGGTGTCGACAGGCGTACTCAAGCTGACACTGACGCGTGGCAGCAGCCGGCGCGGCTATGCCGCAGACAGTGGCGCGGCAGTGCGTCGCATCCTGTGCCTGTCGGATTTCCCGCACTGGCCCGGTGATCCCGCCGACCGGGGTATTCGCGCACGGCTTTGCCGCACGCAGCTTGCCATTCAACCGCAACTGGCCGGGCTGAAGCATTTGAACCGCCTTGAACAAGTCCTGGCACGCCGGGAATGGCAGGATGATGCGATTCGTGAAGGACTGCTCTGCGATACACAGGCGCACCTCATCGAAGGCACCATGAGCAACCTGTTCTGCGTTACCGACGGAGTATTACGCACGCCACGCCTCG
>JALWRY010000137.1 GCA_027080445.1 Thiohalobacter sp.
CGTGGCCTTGTAGGTACCACCGGCTACACCGATATCTTCACCCATGCAGATCACCATGGGGTCGTTGGCCATTTCCTCATCATGGGCGCGACGGATCGCTTCCCAGTACATTAATTCAGCCATCAGCGGCCACCTCCCAGCACCCAGGGATCATTCTCCGCCAGGCAGTATTTCTCCAGCTCGTCGACGCGCGGTTCGGGCGACGCTTCCGCAAAGGCAATAATTTCGTCCTCGATCTGGTCGAGAATCTCGGTATCCATGGCCTTGTAGTCGTCCTTGTTCATCTCACCCGCTTCGATCAGGCGATCACGCAGCAGGATGACCGGGTCGCGCTTTGACCACATGCGTTCTTCATCTCTGGACCGGTAGGCATTGGAATCGGACATGGAATGGCCGCGGTACCGGTAGGTCATCAACTCGAGGAAGTATGGCCCCTTGCCGGCGCGCACGTGATCGACGGCCTTTTTCGCCGCCTTGAACACGGCCTCGACATCCTGGCCGTCGGCCTGGGCAGAAGGAATATCGTAACCGGAGACACGCTTGTACTGGTCGATCACCGCCGTGGAACGGTCGATACGCGTGCCAATACCGTACAGGTTGTTCTCACACACGTAGAGCACCGGCAGATTCCACACCTTGGCCATGTTCAATGACTCGTGGAACGTGCCCTGGTTGTTGGCGGCATCGCCGAGGAAACAGATCGATATCTGGTCCGTGCCCTTCATCTTGATGGCTTTGGCCATACCGGCGGCCAGCGGGAAGGGTCCACCAACCAGTGCGTAGCCACCCATAAAATGGTGTTCGACATCGAAGATGTGCATGGAACCACCGCGGCCCTTGGAGGAACCGGTCTCCTTCGCGTACAGCTCGGCCATGACCTTCTTTGGGTCGGCGCCGCACTTGATGGCGTGGATGTGGTCCCGGTAACCGGTGATCACATAGTCATCACCCGGCCGTGCAGCCTCCAGTACCCCGTGGGCGCAGGCTTCTTCACCCGAATACAGGTGCAGAAATCCGCCAATTTTTCGTTCGACGTACGCTTCGTAGCAGCGCTCCTCAAAGCGCCGCGCAAACAACATTTCGCGCAGCAGCCGTTTTTTGTCGGCAACGTTCATGAGGCTCCTTGCAGTTCCCGAGACCCGGTTGGCCTCGTCAATGAATTGAAAATATTGATATTTTATCAGATTTTCCGCATGCTGCGACAATACCGCCAGGCACTGTGGCCGCGCTCGGCGCGGCCGCCAACAGGCAACCGCTATCCGACAAAAACCGAGCGCGATATGATCTGTGTTTTGCACGCCGAGGTCAAGGTGAAAAATGCCGCGAACGGCGGCAAAAGCGTCGGAAAATCAACGGAAAACAACCGGAATTAGCCCAACATGAACCTGACAATCCAGCGCCCGGACGATTGGCACCTGCATGTACGCGATGGCGACGTCCTGCACACAGTGATTGCGCACACGGCAAGCCAGTTCGCTCGCGCCATTATCATGCCCAACCTCAAGCCGCCGGTGACCGACACCGATGCCGCCTTGCACTACCGGCAACGCATTCTCGATGCATTGCCGGCAGGCAGCCGCTTCGATCCCCTCATGACCTTGTACCTCACCGATAACACCTCGCCCGACATCATCCGCGTTGCCCAGGCCAGCGGCGTGGTAAAAGCCGTCAAGTACTACCCGGCCGGCGCCACCACCAACTCCGACGCAGGCGTCACCCGTCTCGAAAATACCTGGCCCGCCCTGGAAGCCATGCAGGAAGCCGGCATGCCCCTGCTGGTGCATGGCGAGGTCACCGACCCGGACGTGGACATTTTCGACCGCGAGGCCGTTTTTATCGAACAGGTGCTGCATCCCATCGTAAAACGTTTCCCCGCACTGAAAATTGTGCTGGAACATGTCACCACCCGACAGGGCATCGCCTTCATCACCGACATGCCGGACACCATCGCCGGCACGCTCACCGCCCACCACTTGCTGCTCAACCGCAACGCCCTGTTCGTGGGCGGCATCCGCCCCCACAACTACTGCCTGCCCATCCTGAAACGCGAGCAACACCGTCAGGCGCTGCTCGACGCCGCCACCAGTGGCAATCCGAAATTCTTCCTGGGCACCGACAGCGCGCCACACCCGCAACACGCCAAGGAAAGCGCCTGTGGCTGTGCCGGTCTGTATACCGCGCATGCCGCCATCGAACTCTATGCCGAAGCCTTCGAACAGGCTGGCGCACTGGACAAACTCGAAGGTTTCGCCAGTCACTTCGGTGCGGATTTCTACGGCCTGCCGCGAAATGCAGATACCATCACCCTGACCCGGGAAGACTGGACCGTGCCGAACGACTACCCAATGGGAAATAACAAACTCATCCCCATGCGCGCTGGCGAAACCCTGCACTGGAAACTGGCCAATACGGGGACAGTTGACTGAGGCCTTAAGAAAAGGGTACTGACCCCTTTTAATTAAGTGTACTGTCCCCGTATTGGCCCTTCCGGTATGCTTGGGCCATGCCAGATGAAAACGCTACTGCCAAACTTGCTAACCGCTTCCGTGGTTTCCTGCCTATCGTTGTCGATGTCGAAACCGCCGGGTTCAATCCGAAGCGCGATGCCTTGCTGGAAATTGCCGCTGTCATCCTCGACTACGACGAAAACGGGAAACTGCTGCCGGTCGAGACCCACGCCTGTCACGTAGAACCGTTTCCCGGCGCCAACCTGGATGAAAAATCCCTGGAATTTACCGGTATCGACCCCTATCACCCGTTCCGCATGGCCAAACCGGAATCGGTAGCGCTTGGAGAAATTTTTCCCCCGATACGCAAGGCCGTAAAGGAAGCCGCCTGCACGCGGGCCATCCTGGTCGGCCACAATCCCTCGTTCGACCTCAGCTTTGTCAATGCCGCGGCAGACCGCTGCAAGATCAAGCGCAATCCGTTCCACCCTTTCAGCAGCTTCGACACCGCTTCATTAGCCGGACTGGCCTTCGGTCAGACCGTGCTGGCGCGCGCCGCTATTGCTGCCGGCATGGACTGGGACCAGGAACAGGCGCATTCGGCAAAATATGACGCCGAACGCACCGCGGAACTGTTCTGCATCATCGTCAACAAATGGGATGAACTGACGGCGCCATCGCCGTAGATCAGTCGCTGGCTGAAACAGGAATCTGTGTTCATTTCCGCAAAAGCGCATTATTATCCTGTAGAAACAACGATCATATCCAGGCAAAAAGGGCAGACCCATGGCCATGCTTCCAGAAAAAGATCAGCAAATTATCGAAGCCCACACCGGGCTGATCCATCGTGTCGTGATCGGCTGCCAGAACCCCGATATGGTGCCGGACCTCGAGGAGATCCTGAAACAGGCGGAACAAAACGGCTGGCTGCAACTGGTCGCGGCGATTCGCAAGATTCTTGGCGGATCGCGGGACAGCGCCATCCTCAACACACTGGATGAGGAAGACGCCGTCATCGTCAGGTCGATCCTGAACGGCCTGCAAAACCCCGAAACACTCCCGGACCTTGGCAAGGGTGTGAACGGCGCCATGGCGGCGCCCGGTATCGCCGCCATGGTGAATGGCGCGCGCACCGGTAACCTGGAAACCCTGCAACTGCTTGGCACTATGGCCCAGCAGATGATGCAGGCCGGTGGCGATATGGCGCGGCTGGCGGGCATACTGCGCCCCCTGGTACAGGGCGTTCGCGATGCCGAAGAACTGACCGAGGGCATGAGTGATGAGGGTGAAAAGCTGGTGCTGGGCATTCTTGCCGAGCTGGAAAAACTGGACCAGCGCCACTAGGCCACTACGGTCACCCGGGTATAGACAAAAATTCATTCAAATTCCGGGCACTATGTGCCGCTAAGGGAGCCAGTACTGATTTTCGACAGCAACCGGGACCCCGTTGTGACACAGATACCTGTTCGAGACCTGATGACCTGTGGCGTTGAACTGCTGGCGCCGGAAACACCCTTACAAACCGTCGTGCGCATCATGCATTCAAAACGTCATTCCTGCGTCGTTTTCGGGCAGGAGGACATGCCCGTCGGCATTCTTACAGAGCGTGACCTGGTCGGCATCCTGGAACGCATCCTGGAAAAGCCCGGCCTGGCTGCAGAACCGGCCGCAAATTTCATGTCGTCTCCGCCCTGTAGCGTTTCTGATGACCAGACCCTGTTCGATGCACTGGTGATTGCACGCGCTAACTGTGTCCGGCACCTGCCGGTAATGGATGCCTCACAGAAACTGGTTGGACTGATTACCCAGACGGATCTCACTCGCGCACATTTCCGTATTATCGAGAAGCAACACCAGTTGATCGAAGACGCCATCCACGAGCGTACCGAACAGCTGCTCGCCGCCAATGCCGAACTGCAATCCCTGTCGATGGAAGACGGGCTGCTGCACATCGGCAACCGCCGCGCCATGGAAGTTGACCTGGAACATACCCATGCTCGCGCCATTCGCTACAAGCAGTCCTATACCACCGTGCTACTGGATGTCGATTACTTCAAGGCGTATAACGACCACTATGGTCACCTGGCTGGAGATGATGCACTGAAAAGCACGGCGTCCATTGTGAAAAACACGCTCCGCAAATCGGACCGCGCCTACCGCTACGGCGGAGAAGAATTGTTATTATTGTTAACGGATACGATGCCCGGCAGCGGTGAAGCTCTCACCCGGCGTATCCTCAAACAGCTACAGGATACCGCGATTACACACCGCAAAAGCCCCCACGGTGTCGTCACCCTGAGCGCGGGCATTGCCAGCTACAGCCCCGGGTCGAAGACGCCGGATATCAGCTGGCAAACTGTTGTACATCGTGCAGACCAGCAACTCTACAAGGCAAAAGAAGCCGGGCGCAACCGCGTTGCCTGAACCCGGCGAAGGAGCTTAAGGATGAAGCGAACAATCCCTTCGACCCGCCACCGGTGGCTGACAGGCGGCTGGCTGGCCTTGATGCCCGGACTGACCCTGGCGTCGGGCGATGCCATACATCCCCATAATTTCACCGCACACTGGGCCGGTTTGCTGGCCGTCGCCATCTTTGTCCTCGCCTATATGCTGGTGATCGCCGAAGAATCGCTACACCTGCGGAAATCCAAACCGACCATGGTCGCGGCCGGTTTTATCTGGATCATCGTCGCGCTGCTCTACCTCTCCCACGGCGATACCCACACGGCCGAACTGGCGGTCAAACACAACCTGGAAGAATTCGGCGAACTGTTCCTGTTCCTGCTTGCCGCCATGACCTACATCAACACCATGGATGAGCGCGGCATCTTCGAGGCACTGCGTGCCTGGCTGGTGGGACGCGGTTTTTCACTGCGGCAGATCTTCTGGATCACCGGCCTGCTGGCATTTTCCATCTCACCGGTGGCGGACAACCTGACGACCGCCCTGCTGATGGCGACAGTTGTGATGGCGGTCGGAGGCTCCGACCACCGTTTCGTCACCGTGGCCTGTATCAATATCGTCGTCGCTGCCAATGCCGGCGGCGCTTTCAGTCCGTTTGGCGATATCACCACGCTGATGGTCTGGCAAAAAGGCATGGTCCAGTTCCAGGAGTTCTTCGACCTGCTGTTGCCGTCTATCGTCAACTGGCTGGTGCCCGCCATTATTCTGGGCATGACGGTGCCGCGTACCGCGCCACAGGCCCAGGACGAAGCAGCCAAGCTCAAAAAAGGCGCATGGGTTGTCGTGGGCCTGTTCATTCTCACTATTATCATGGCCGTTTCAGCCCATAACTTCCTGTACCTGCCACCCGTACTGGGCATGATGACCGGCCTGGGTTTCCTGAAATTTTACGGTTATTACCTCAAAAAGAGTGCAAAAAAGCCGCCTGTCGAGCCCCTGTCCGGGGACGCTACGCTGGACATTGAAGGCCAGCCTAACTCTGACGCCGATTTCAATATCTTCAAGTCACTGGAACGCGCCGAATGGGACACCTTGATGTTTTTCTACGGCATCATACTGAGTGTCGGCGGACTGGGTACGCTCGGCTATCTTGCTGTGGGATCAGAACTGATGTACGGCGACCTGGGCGCGACACAGGCCAACATCCTGATCGGTCTGCTGTCCGCCATTGTCGATAACATCCCAGTGATGTTCGCCGTACTGTCCATGAACCCTTCCATGGATCACGGCCAGTGGCTACTGGTGACCATGACGGCCGGCGTGGGCGGTTCACTGTTGTCTATCGGTTCAGCCGCCGGGGTAGCCGTGATGGGTCAGGCGCGTGGTATCTATACCTTCTTCACCCACCTGAAGTGGAGCTGGGCAATTGCACTCGGCTATGCCGCCAGTATCTGGGTACACTTCCTGGTCAATGCGGAACTGTTCAGCGCTCACTAAGGGAAACTCCAAACAATTCGTCATACCGGCGTATGCCGGTAATTTTCAGGTTCCCTGAAAACCCGACCTCTTTACCGCGAATGATCTCCGGGGTGGACCTGCGGCTGCGCGGATTTTGCATCCGGCTGTCCGGCATCCTTGCTGGTGTTCACCTCAACCTTTTTGGCTTTCTCAACCAGTTTGCTGCGTGTCTCGTTCCTGATGTTGTCCAGCGTATAGCGACTGACGCGGAACCACCAGGGCTGGGTAGATACCTTGAGCCAAAAGTCCTGCGAATCCTTGCCCGCCGGCAGGAAGCGGTAGCGGCGTTCCTCGCCCGATTTCAGTTTCAGCGAAAACTCGAATACCGGCTTCGCACTGTCAGCCTGTGGCGGCGCCGACTTGCCGGCACCCTGATAATCGATCGCGGCGACACGCTGCAGGAGTGACCGGCTTTCACTGACAATAGTGTGTTCATCCGCGGCCAGCGCATCGACTTCCAGTTTGTCGCCATGACGTTTCAGTGTAACGTCCGGCAAGCGCAACTGTGCGATGTCATCCGGGTTCACCTGCAACAGGGTTTTGTCCTCCCAAGCGTCGGCCTGCGCCGGTACGCGGTAGATGCCAAACACGATACTGTAAATGGCATTCTGCCCGTCAACCCGGGCATTGACTTTGCGATACCCCGGTGAAGTACCGAGGTACAGCCGGGTAATGACCCTGTCACCCTGCTTCAACGTCAGGCTGCGATTGAAGTGATCCCCGGCCACCTTGAAACGTGTAGCCGCCGCCTCGGTCGTGGCCAGCGGCCAGGGCGCCTTGAGCGCCGCCAGATCGCGTAACAGGCCGGGCACCCTGTCCTTGCCAACGGGGAAATCGCCGGCCCCGGGCAGTACCCAGTGATCCCCCTGTTTGCGCAATTCCACCTGCTTGCCGTCGGCATCACGGATCAGCAGCCTGTCGACGTTGTCGATATCGAATGCCAGCAAGGTCTTGTCGGATTGCAGGGACGCCTGGTGTTCTGCCGCCAGATCAAGGCCCAGGGCCAGGCCAAGTTGCACGACCAGCAGCACGGCCAGCAAGATCAGTCGGCGTGGTGACGGGTTCATACGGCGCCTCCCTGCAGGATCATGCGGTAATAACGCTGACGTCGCCGGCGTCGCTGGCGGGCCAGCAGCCACACCAGCACCAGGCCAACAACCGCCAGCGCATAGTTCAGGTATTCCCAGAAGTGCTGTTGCGACTCGCTCAAAGGCTTCAGGATGCGGTTGAAGTGCGCGCGGCCG
>JALWRY010000138.1 GCA_027080445.1 Thiohalobacter sp.
GACAGTAAACCCAAAGCGGGCGGCGATGCCGGCGGTAAATCATCCTCCGGGGGTGGTAAATAGACGACGCCGGCGCCTGATCGGCAGCCGACAGGACAATCGCCCGCCGTTCCGGCGAGGCGCCATCTGGAACTACTGAAGACTGATATGCGTACACATTACTGCGGTGAACTGAATGCAAGCCACCTCGATGCCGAGGTGACACTGGTCGGCTGGGCGCATCGTCGCCGCGACCACGGCGGGGTGATTTTTATCGACCTGCGCGACCGGGAGGGCCGGGTGCAGGTTGTGTTTGACCCCGATACCGAGGAAACCTTCGCCACGGCAGAACGGGTGCGCAGTGAGTTTGTGCTCCAGGTAAAGGGACGTGTGCGCCGCCGTCCGGAGGGCACCGAGAACCCCGATATGTCCACTGGCGAAGTCGAGGTGCTGGGTAAGCAACTGACCATTATCAATACCTCGGAAACCCCGCCTTTCCACCTGGACGACGATTCGGTGTCGGAAGAGCACCGTCTGCGTTACCGCTACATTGACCTGCGTCGCCCGGAGATGCTGGAGCGCATTCGTCTGCGTGCCAGGGTAACGCGCGAGTTACGTGATTTTCTTGATAATCACGGCTTCCTGGATATTGAAACGCCGATCCTCACGCGTGCCACGCCGGAAGGCGCACGCGACTACCTGGTGCCCAGTCGTACCCATCCGGGCGAGTTTTTTGCCCTGCCGCAGTCACCACAGTTGTTCAAGCAGTTACTGATGATGTCCGGCATGGACCGCTACTACCAGATCGTGCGCTGTTTCCGCGACGAGGACCTGCGCGCCGACCGCCAGCCGGAGTTCACCCAGCTGGATATCGAGACAGCGTTCCTGGATGAAGACAGCATCATGACGCTGATGGAAGACATGATCCGGGGGCTGTTCGACAAGGTGCTGGGCGTCAAGCTGGACAATCCCTTCCCGCGCATGACCTGGCAGGAAGCCATGCTGCGCTTCGGTTCCGACCGCCCGGACTTGCGGGTGTCGCTGGAGCTGGTGGATGTCGATGACCTGATGAAGGACGTCGAGTTCAAGGTGTTTGCCGGGCCGGCCAATGACCCGGACGGTCGCGTGGCGGCGCTGCGTCTGCCGAAGGGTTGCGAGCTGACGCGTAAGGAAATCGACGATTACACCAAATTCGTCGGCATCTACGGCGCCCGCGGCCTGGCCTATATCAAGGTCAATGAACTGTCGAAAGGCCGCGAAGGCCTGCAATCTCCCATCCTTAAATTCCTCCCGGACGAAGCGATTGACGCCATCATGCAACGTACCGGCGCACAGGACGGCGACCTGGTGTTCTTCGGCGCCGACAAGGCGCATGTCGTCAACGAGGCGCTGGGCGCCCTGCGCGTGAAACTGGGCGAAGACCGGGGCCTGATGGAGGGCGACTGGAAACCGCTGTGGGTGGTGGATTTCCCGATGTTCGAGAAGGACGGGGACAGTGGCCGCTGGACGTCCCTGCATCACCCCTTCACGGCGCCAAAAGAAGAACATCTTCCCCTGCTCGACAGCGATCCGGGCGCCTGTCACTCACGCGCCTATGACATGGTGCTGAACGGCACCGAGGTGGGTGGGGGTTCCATGCGTATTTTCCGCACCGAGGTACAGCGGCGGGTCTTCGAGCTGCTGGGTATCAGCGACCAGGAAGCGGAAGACAAGTTCGGTTTCCTGCTGAATGCGCTGAAGTATGGTTGCCCGCCCCACGGGGGACTGGCGTTTGGCCTGGATCGGCTTCTGATGCTGATGAGTGGCGCCAGTTCGATTCGTGAGGTGATGGCTTTCCCCAAGACGCAGACGGCCAGTTGCCTGCTGACCAGTGC
>JALWRY010000139.1 GCA_027080445.1 Thiohalobacter sp.
CTATATAGCAGGGCGGAGGACGGCGAGCAGTACAATCGCGATCAGCAGCAGGGCAGGTATCTCATTGAACCAGCGGTAGTAAATGCCTGAGTGCCGGTTGACACCAAGTCGGAACTGGGTGACCAGTCGTGCGCACTGGACGTGGTAGAGGATCAGCCCGGCGACCAGTGTCAGCTTGATCTGCAACCACAGTTCCGTGAGGGGCCAGTGCCAGCCGGCGATCAGCCAGAGTCCAAATACGCCGGTCAGCAGTGCGCCGAGCGTCATAATCGCCAGCAGTTTGCGTTCCATGACAATAAAACGTTCATGTCCCGCCTGGTCCTTGCAGTCGGCGTGGTAGACGAACAGGCGCGGCAGGTAAAACAGGCCGGCGAACCAGGTCACCATGAAAATGATATGAAAAGCCTTGACCCACAGCATATTTCAGTTCCGACTCAGGGTTTGTGGTGGCAGGGATTGTGCCAGCAGGTTGACGATCACGGCGCGTAGTTCCGTCGAGTCTATCGCTCCGGTCTTCTGCTGCACAATACGGCCATCCGGGGCAATCAGAAAGCTGCTGGGCGTCAGCCGTACATCGCCGAAGGCGTGAACGGCATCGCCGTTGATATCCAGTGCAATCGGGTAAGGGATGTGCCGCGCATCACGCATAGAAATAACCAGGTTTGGCGGGTCGTAAGGCATGGCGATGCCAATGACTTCAAGGCCTTTCGGCCCAAGTTCCCGGTACAGTTCGGCGAGTTGCGGCATTTCCCTGATGCAGCCCGGGCAGGTGGTGGCCCAGAAATTGACCAGTACCGGTCGACCGCGCAACGCGGATAATGCAATTTTTTCCCCGTGTATCGTCGACAGGGTGATATCCGGCGCCACGGTAATGCCTGCCGGCGTCAGCCACCGGTAAGTGACAGCGGCAAGCAGTGACAGCGCCAATATCCCGATCAGTAAGTCTTTCCGTTTCATATGAAATCTACGATTACGCTTCGGGTGTTTTCTTTTCCACGGGTTGCGGCAGGAAGGCCTTCGACAACTCGCGGTAGATAGGTTCCGGGCAGACGAAGCGCGATGTCCCGTAGGCGATAAAAGCGGTTGCCATTAACGGTAACAGTAGCTGCTGGTTGTCGGTCATTTCCATGACGATGACAAATGCGGTGATGGGCGTCTGAACCACGCCGGTGAAATAGCCGACCATGCCCAGAATAATGATGGCGGATACCGGGAAAGACGGCATCCACTGGGAAATTTCCGCGCCTATCCCTGCACCGGTCGCCAGCGAAGGCGCAAAGATACCGCCGGGAATACCGCTCAGATAGGAGAACAGTGTCGCCAGTATTTTCATGTAGGGGTAGCTTGCCGGCAGCGTACTGGTACCGGTAAGAATCGCGGAGGCTTCCTCGTAGCCGGTGCCATAGGCGGTATTGCCGGACAGGAAGCCGGCGCCGGCGATACCCAGGCCGCAGACCGCCGCCACCATGAACGGGCGTCGGCGCATGATCGGGGCAAGGCGTCTGGAGCCCTGTACCAGTAAGGTACTGAACAGGCCGCCCAGCAGTCCCCCGATGATGCCGCAGACCAGCACCGGGATGAACATCTCCGAGGCTGGCAACCCGGCTGCGGTGGTGCCGAAATAGGTATAGTTACCCTGTACGACCACGGCCGTGATACCGGCGAGAAATACGCCGGTCAGCAATACGCCACTGGTTCTTTCCTCAAATGACCGTCCCATTTCCTCGACAGCAAATAAAATACCGGCCAGTGGCGTATTGAAGGCGGCGGCGATACCGGCGGCGCCACCGGCCAGGATTAACCCGCGATCCATGTAATGGTGCGGGAATTTGGCGAAGCGCCCCAG
>JALWRY010000140.1 GCA_027080445.1 Thiohalobacter sp.
GGCGAAACCCTGCACCTTGGCGCCAGCGACGGCCCGGCACTTGAACTCGAGTACCTCCCCTACCCGTTCCCGAGCAACGAATAGAATGCACTGTCGACTTCAATAATCCATCCCCGGCGTCGCTATAGACAAGGATAACTCCCGCAACCGGAAAGGAGGCGTTATGCAACCGGAAAATGTTTTCGTCAATGAGCTGATCGACGACCTGGAAAGCGGGCAGTTACAGCTCCCCACACTGCCCGAAGTCGCCCTGCGGGTACGGGACGTGGTCGATGACGAAAAAGCCAACGCCCACCAGATTGCCAACATTATCGCCCAGGATGCCGCCCTGTCGGCACGCCTGATTCAGGTAGCCAACTCCCCCCTGTACCGGGGCCGTAACGAAATTGACCGTCTCGACATGGTCGTCTCGCGACTGGGAAACAAGCTGGTGCGTAACCTGGTCACCAGCCAGGTGATGAAACAGATGTTCCAGGCCACCCACGACGCCGTCGACACACACCTGCGCGCCGTCTGGGAACACAGCGTGCAGGTAGCGGCCATTTCCCGCGTACTGGCCGGTCAATGTGCCGGTATTTCCGCCGACCAGGCCATGCTGGCCGGCCTGCTGCATGACATCGGCACCCTGCCAATCCTCTACCGGGCCGAAGAACGCTCTGAATTGCTGGAAACACCAGGATTGCTCGACCACCTCATCAGCACCCTGCACACCCGGGTCGGTGGCGCCATTCTCCGTCACTGGGCATTTCCCGAGGCGCTGGTGCAGGCCGCCGAGCAGCACGAGGATCTGACACGCCGGCATGAGGGGGGACCGGATCTTGTCGATGTCGTGCAGGTGGCGAACCTGCAAAGCTACATGGGAAGCGACCATCCGCTGGCCACGGTCGACTGGACACAGGTCGCCGCCTTCCAGCAGCTGGGGCTGGACAATGATGTGGATGAAATCGAGTTGACGGACCGGGTGGAGGAAATTGAGGAAGTTCAGGAATTATTTCATTAATTACAATAAGATAAAATATATCTATTAAGTATTTTCTAATTTACCTGTCATGCCGGCGTATACCGCTAGCGGTGTGCGGAAACGGCAAAATTTTTTTTGTTATTCAACTATTAAGCTCAGTAAAGATCGGCCGATCCTGAACATGACCCTGTGGCCACTCCGGCCCGTAGTTGGAGGGATTATGCGTCCAGATCCGGACAGCAGTGCCTGGGAACACGTCCAGGCACTCGAGAAAACGCTTCGACAGAAAGAGGCCGAACTCGCGTTGCTGACGGAAATTTCCAGGATTGTTGCCAGTGAAGAAGGTCTCGACGCGGCATTCAACATCATTGCCGAACGGGCACGCGACCTGATCGGCGCCGTGACCGTTACTATCCCCCTGCTGTCCCGCGACCAGACACATTACACCTATCGGGCCGCCGCCGGCCTCAATGCCGGTGAACTCGCCGGCGCCGAACTCCCCATCGAAGTCGGCCTGTGCGGCTGGGTACTGCGCCACCGCAAGCCATGGTGGCGTGGTACGCTGGAAAGTCTTGAAGGAAATGAACGCAATCACTGGGAGAAACAGGCCGGCAACATCATTCTCGTGCCACTGGTCGGGAAACGCCGCTTCCTCGGTGGTATTGCTGCCATCGATAAAACCGATAACAGCGCCTTTACCGAGCATGACCTGGAATTGCTCAACCTGTTTTCCCAACAGGTCGCATTCGCGATTGATAATGCCATTTACGTGGAGGAGTTGCAGGATGCCACCGAACGCGCTGAAGCCTACCGCCTGCAACTCGAACAGAATCACCAGCACCTGGTCACAATCAACGAGGAACTGGAACACCTGGCCCTGCAT
>JALWRY010000141.1 GCA_027080445.1 Thiohalobacter sp.
GCTGGTGGTGACGCCGGTGCTGCTGCAGAAGAGCAGACCGAGTTCGACGTGGTGATGACCAGCTTTGGTTCCAACAAGGTTTCCGTCATCAAGGCCGTTCGCGGTATCACCGGTCTTGGCCTGAAAGAAGCCAAGGAACTTGTCGAGAGCGCACCTGCTCCCGTCAAGGAAGGTGCTTCCAAGGACGAAGCCGAAGAGATCAAGAAGACGCTCGAAGAAGCCGGCGCCAGCGTCGAGGTCAAGTAAGTACCTCGATGCCCGCAGGGCTGAATCGACACCGTGTGATTGGCATTGCGCTGATTGCATGATCGGGATGGCTGGTAGCGAGTTTTCGCTACCGGCCTTTTCCCGCTTATACAGAGCGGGTTGTTGAAAGCTGCCGGAGCAGGCAATTTTCAACAACCTGCTGGAAACACCGGGGCCTGATGGCAGGCTCTGCAAATTTCGACCAAGAGGAACACCGATGGCTTATAGCTATACCGAAAAGAAACGCATCCGTAAGGATTTCGGCAAGCGGCAGAGCGTACTTGACGTTCCCTATCTGCTGGCGACACAGCTGAATTCGTACCGCGATTTTCTCCAGGCGGATACGGACCAGGACAGTCGGCGGGACAAGGGACTTCATGCTGCGTTCTCGTCGGTGTTCCCCATTACCAGTTATGCCGGTACGGCGGCGCTGGATTATGTGAGCTACCGCCTGGGCGAGCCGGTATTTGACGTCAAGGAATGTCAGATGCGCGGCATGACCTACGCCGCGCCCCTGCGTGCGCTGGTGCGCCTGATTATTTACGATAAGGAAGGCAGCAGCCAGTCCATCAAGGACATCAAGGAACAGGAAGTCTACATGGGCGAACTGCCCCTGATGACGGAAAACGGTACCTTTGTCATCAATGGCACGGAGCGTGTCATCGTGTCGCAGTTGCACCGTTCGCCGGGAGTGTTCTTTGACCACGACAAGGGCAAGACCCATTCCTCCGGCAAGCTGCTGTTCTCGGCGCGCGTGATTCCCTACCGTGGTTCCTGGCTGGATTTCGAGTTCGATCACAAGGATGCGCTGTTTGTGCGTATCGATCGCCGTCGCAAGTTGCCAGCTACCGTACTGCTACGCGCACTCGGTTATGAAACCGAGCAGATTCTTGACCTGTTCTTTGATACCAATACCTTCCACCTCAAGGGTGACACGGTCGAGCTGGACCTCGTGCCCGAACGCCTGCGTGGTGAAACCGCGACCTTTGATATCAAGATCAAAGGCAAGGTGATTGTCGAGGAAGGTCGTCGTATCACGGCGCGGCACATACGTGAACTGGACAAGGCCGGCGTCAAAACGCTGGAAGTGCCGGTCGAATACCTGCTGGAAAAAACCCTGGCGCACAGCGTGGTCAACAAGGAAACCGGTGAAGTCATCGCCAATGCCAACGATGAGATCACCGAGGAGATGATCGAGGCCCTGAATGCCGCCGGTATCAAGGAAATCGAGACCCTGTACACCAATGACCTGGATCGTGGCCCGTATATTTCCAATACCTTGCGTATCGACCCGACGTCCAACGTGCTGGAAGCCCAGGTCGAAATTTACCGGATGATGCGTCCCGGCGAACCGCCGACCAAGGAAGCCGCACAGAACCTGTTCCACAATCTGTTCTTCACCTTCGAGCGCTATGACCTGTCGGTTGTCGGTCGCATGAAGTTCAACCGCCGCGTGGGTCGTGAAGGCGATACCGGTGCCGGCGTATTGCTCGACTCGGTGTATTTCACGCGACAGATCGAAGCGGCGCTGAAGCCCAAGAGCGATGACAAGGAAATCGCCCTGGCAGACCTGTCGCCGTGGCCCTGGTTGCAGCAG
>JALWRY010000142.1 GCA_027080445.1 Thiohalobacter sp.
TCTGGAAGGGCCACCCGATCAAGGTGACACTGAGTATGGGGCTGTATTGCTACCCGGGTTCCGAGCTCAGTCACGATGAGCTGTTGATCAAGGTCGACAAGGCGATGTATGCCGCAAAACAGCGCGGACGCAATCGTGTGATCGAACTGGATGAAGCCTGATAGCGGCCCGGGTTCTGGACGATGCCACGATGCACCGGCATAATCGACCGGCGGTCCAGGGAATGGACGGCTTCCCCCAGTCACACATGCGATGAAACCACAAGGAACGAAGGTTATGGAATCTGAAATCCGTATATTGCTGGTCGACCACCAGGCGCTGGTGCGATCCGGTATCCAGCGTTTACTCGAAGACAATCCCCGGCTGAGTGTTGTCGGGGAAGCCGCCAGCGGCGATGAAGCTGTTGAACTGTCGCAGCGTATCAAACCCGATGTGGTGTTGATGGATGTCCAGGTCCCCGGCATCGGTGGCATGGAAGCGACGCGGCGCATCCGCCACAGTTGCCCGGCCACCGGTATCGTGGTGGTGACCGTTGATGTCAGCGACCCGTTTCCCGCCCAGTTACTGGAGGCCGGTGCTTCCGGGTACCTGACAAAACATTGTGATGTCGATGAGATAACGGATGCCATTGAAGCTGTGGCGCGCGGTGAACGCTACATCAGTGCGGATATTGCCCGTGAAATGGCGCTTTCCATGTTGCCGGGCAAGGAGCAGTCGCCGTTCGACCGGCTCTCTCAACGTGAAATGCAGGTCATGCTGATGGTCACGCAGGGACAGAATGTCCACGATATTTCCGATCGCCTGTGTCTCAGCCCGAAAACCGTAAGCACTTACCGCTATCGTCTGTATGACAAACTGGGTGTGGAGAATGATGTCGAATTGACGCATATGGCGATACGCCACGGCATTGTCGAGTGCGCTTCACCTACCTGACGGCGCAGGTCCTGTCTGAACGTGTAAGAAAATGGCGCATTTTTGTTAAGAAGCCGCGAGATCTGTCGCTAAACCACAACAGACAGGCAGACAGGCTGTAGCATGATGGCGGCATTACGTCCTTTTGCAAGGGCAGAAGACAATCCGGTGGATGTATTGCTGGTCGATTCACGTCGACTCGTGCGCCAGAGTATTCAGCGCCTGCTGTCAGATTCGGACTACCTTTCCGTGACGGGCGAAGCCTCCAGTTGCGATGAAGCCATCCGCCTGGCGCGCAAGCGCCAGCCACATGTCATCATCATGAACTTGCCGGGCGCCAGCGTCGATGTGCTGGACGGCGCCCGGAAACTGGGCCGCCAATTCCCGGATATCCGCGTGCTGGTTCTCGCCGAAGAGGCCGATGTTATTATCCAGGAGCGTCTTCTGCAGGCCGGCGTTGCCGGGTGCATCAGTATCGACTGCTCGCTGGATGAACTGGTCGAAGCGATCGATACCGTGCTGGCGGGTAAACGCTACCTGAGTGATGTGCTGGCGAAAAAACTGGCGGAACGTCGGCTTCCCGACCAGTCAGGCTCCATGTTCGACCAGCTGACGCACCGTGAGATGCAGATATTGTTACTGGTGGTGGAAGGCAGGAACACACGCACGATTGCGCGCGAACTGTGCCTGACACAAAAAACCGTAAACGGTTACCGCAACCGTTTACTGGAAAAGCTGGGTATGAGTACCGAAGTCGCCCTGACGCATCTGGCTATCCGCGAAGGGCTGATCCGCGTTCCCCAAATCGGTTAGAATCCCCCAAAAACCTGAAACAGTTCCGTGATTTGCCATCTTTCGGTGGTACTATCATTGCATGGATGAAACCAAATACTTTTCGCGACGGGGAAAGTCATGAACGAGCCGACACGTATACGCGCGCCGGAATTGCCCGATAATCTTGACTGGTTCAATACGGACGAACCGCTGACGCTTGCCGGCCAGCGTGGCAAGGTTGTGTTGCTGGATTTCTGGACCTACTGCTGTATCAACTGCATGCATGTGCTGCCGGATCTCCGCTATCTCGAAAACAAGTACCCGGAAAACCTGACAGTGATTGGCGTTCATTCGCCGAAGTTCGAAAACGAGCGCGTGGCCGAGCAGTTGCAGAAGGCCATCAACCGGCATCATATTCGTCACCCGGTTGCCAACGACACCAAATTCCAGCTCTGGCGCGCTTATGGCATCAAGGCCTGGCCATCGATTATTTTTATCGATCCGGAAGGCTATGTCGTTGGCATTCTGCGCGGTGAGGGTCGGCGGCAGCAGCTCGATGAACTGGTGCGCAAACACCTTGACGCCGCCGAGCAGAAAGGGGTTCTGGTTTCGTCACCCATGCCCTCGGCGCCACGGCCTGAACCGGACACCATGCTCAGGTTTCCGGGCAAGGTACTGGCGACCCGTAACAACCTGTACATTGCCGACAGCGGCCGCAATCGCATTCTTGAAACCTATCACGATGGCCGGGTGCGGCGTATCTTCGGCAGCGGCACGGCCGGTATGCTGGATGGTAACGAGGCGGCCGCCATGTTCAGTAACCCACAGGGCATGGCGCTGGTCGGTGACTTCCTCTATGTGGCGGATACCGACAACCATTCGATCCGGCGTATCCACCTCAAGTCCGGTGATGTCATGACCCTGGCAGGTGATGGCAAACAGGGGCGCTATGTCGCAGACAGTTTCCGCGAGCCGCTGGATGCGCAATTGAATTCCCCCTGGGACCTGGCCTACCACGAAAGCAACCTGTACATTGCCATGTCGGGACAACACCAGATCTGGCGTATGAACCTGAATCACCTGGCGATTGAACGTTTTGCCGGTTCCGGGCGCGAGGATATTGTTGATGGCCCGGTGGAATCGGCCTGTTTTGCCCAGCCGTCCGGGATCGCCGCACTGGAAAACACCTTGTATGTCGCAGATTCCGAGACATCCTCGATCCGGGTGTTGCGTACCGATCAGGGTACAGTCAGCACGATGCTTGGCAAGGGCCTGTTTGATTTTGGCGACCGTGACGGCGTCGGTCAGGAAGCGCGCCTGCAACACCCGCTCGGCGTTACCCTGGATCCTGAACGTAATGCCTTGTGGGTGGCGGATACCTTCAATTCAAAAATAAAGCGGATAGACCTGCAGACCAGCGAGGTCAGCAAGTTCAAGTTCGGCATAACGCTCGACGAGCCCGGCGGACTGAGCCTGTTCCGCGATAAACTGTTCATTGCCAATACCAATGCCCACCAGATTGTCATGCTCGACCTGAGTTCGCGTATGGCCGAAGTGGTGAATGTGCGCGAAAGTGACTGAAAGGCTTTTTGACCCTGACTGCCGGCGTTGCGAACGGCTGAGTGGCTTTCTGCAGGAAGTTTCTGTTCAGCACCCGGATTACTATGCGCGCCCGGTGCCGCCGTTTGGCGACCCGGATGCCGAGCTGCTCATTGTCGGGCTGGCGCCCGGCATGCACGGCGCCAACCGTACCGGCCGGCCGTTCACCGGCGATCATGCCGGGATCCTGTTGTACCGCACGCTTTACGAATGTGGCTTCAGTAATCAACCGGAATCGGTGGCGGCGGATGATGCACTGGTCCTGAACAACTGCCGCATTACCAACGCGGTGAAATGCCTGCCGCCGCAGAACAAACCCGTGACACAGGAGATCCGCCAGTGTAACGATTTCCTGCGCGCCGAACTGGCCACCCTGCGTACCGGTAGCGTGGTGTTCGCACTCGGCAAGATCGCCCACGACGCGGTCCTGCGCAGCCTGGGACTGCCGTTGTCAAAGCACCGCTTTGCTCATGCGGCGGAGCATGTGCTGGAACCCTTTACCTTGCTGGATTCCTACCATTGCAGCCGTTACAACACCCAGACGCGGCGGCTGACCGAAAAAATGTTCCGTTCTGTGTTCGAGCGTGCGCGCAGCCTGCTCGAAGGCTGACACAGTTGCCCGAGTATTGCCCGAATGGCCGACACTGATGTGCAAGCTCCCTTCGATGCAGAGGACTTCCTCAGGACGCTGACCTCGCGCCCCGGTATTTACCGCATGTTCGATGCGTCCGGGCAGGTACTGTACGTCGGCAAGGCGCGCAACCTGAAGAAGCGGGTTTCCAGCTATTTTCGTCGCAGCGGACTGGCGCCGAAAACGCGGGCCTTGATGAAACACATGGCGCGCGTCGAGGTGACCGTGACCCGCACGGAGGCCGAGGCCCTGCTGCTGGAAAACAACCTGATCAAGTTGCACCGGCCACGCTATAACATCCTGCTCAGGGATGATAAAAGTTACCCGTACATTTATCTCAGTACGGACGGAGAGTACCCGCGACTGACCTTTCACCGTGGCGCGCGTAAAGGCAAGGGCCGTTATTTCGGGCCTTACCCGAGTTCCGGCGCCGTACGGGAAAGCCTGCACCTGTTGCAAAAAATGTTTCGGGTCCGGCAGTGTGAAGACAGCTTTTTCGCCAACCGCAGCCGGCCCTGTTTGCAGTACCAGATCAAGCGTTGTACCGCACCCTGTGTCGGCCTGGTTTCGCCACAGGATTATGCCCAGGATGTCCGCCATACCGTACTGTTCCTGGAAGGGAAGAGCAGCGTACTGAATGCCGAACTGGTCGATAAAATGGAAGCCGCTGCCGCCCGCCTGGATTACGAACAGGCGGCCGTTTACCGTGACCAGATTGCCAGCCTGAGTCGTGTACAGGAACGCCAGTACGTCAGTGGCGAATCCGGTGACATGGATATCGTCGCCGCGGCCGTATCGGGTGGGCAGGCCTGCGTGCAGGTGTTCTTCGTTCGCAACGGCGTCAATCTTGGCAACAAGGTGTTCTTTCCGCGAATTCCTCAGGACAGCAGTGAACAGGAAGTACTCTCCGCCTTTACAGCCCAGTACTACCTGGAGCACCCGGTTCCCGGACGTATTTTACTGGGTGCTGAACCGGACGATATCGAACTGCTGGCCGAGGCGCTGAGTGAAAAGGCGCAACACAAGGTGCTGCTCTCGTCGCGGGTGCGGGGTGAACGCGCGCGCTGGTTGCAGATGGGTGTCGAGAATGCTGCACAGGCACTCGCCGCACGCCTGAGTAGTCAGGCCGGCATGCAACAGCGCCTGTACCTGTTACAACAACTGCTGGAGCTCGATGAAGCGCCTCAGCGTATCGAGTGCTTTGATATCAGTCACAGCCAGGGCGAAGGTACGGTGGCTTCCTGCGTGGTGTTTGACCGCGAGGGACCACGCAAGTCGGACTACCGGCGTTTCAACATCAGTGATATCACGCCGGGCGATGATTACGCAGCGATGGAACAGGCGCTGTTGCGCCGTTATACGCGATTGAAGAAAGAAGATGCCGCCTTGCCGGAATTACTGTTGATCGACGGTGGCAAGGGGCAGGTCAGCTCGGCGCAGAAAGTGATGGAGGAGTTGCAGATCAGTGAAATCCTGCTGGTTGGTGTTTCCAAGGGGCCGGAGCGCCGACCGGGGCTGGAGCTGCTGCATATACCGGCACAGCAACGTGTGCTGGACCTGGCGCCGGATTCACCGGCCCTGCACCTGATTCAGCAGATTCGTGACGAGGCGCACCGGTTTGCCATCACCGGACATCGACAGCGGCGCGCGAGGGCCCGTAATGTGTCGCCGCTGGAAGGCATACCCGGTGTCGGGCCACGACGCCGGCAGCAATTACTGAAACATTTTGGCGGCATGCAGGAGGTCGCACGCGCCGGCGTCGAGGAAATCGGCAAGGTTTCAGGGATTAGTCGTGACCTGGCGCAAAAAATCTACGATACTTTCCACGGATAGGACACTGGAAAATATGCTCTGGACCATACCCAATATACTGACTGTTTTTCGCATTGCGCTGATTCCGGTGCTGGTGCTGGTGTATTACCTGCCGTTCACCTGGGTCAACGTGGCGGTCACCGCATTGTTCGGGCTTGCCGCCCTGACCGACTGGTTCGATGGTTTCCTGGCCCGCAAACTTGGCCAGGTGTCGCTATTTGGCGCATTTCTCGATCCTGTGGCCGACAAGCTGATTGTTGCCGTGGTGCTGGTGTTGCTGGTGCAGAGCACCCCGGCCTGGTGGTTTGTGGTACCTGCGGCGGTGATTATCGGGCGGGAAATCGCGGTATCGGCGTTGCGTGAATGGATGGCGGAAATTGGCGAGCGCGCCCAGGTGGCGGTATCCATCATCGGCAAAATCAAAACCACCGTGCAGATGATCGCCTTGTTGCTGTTGCTGTATCACGTGCCGATCGGGCCGCTGCCGACGCGGGAACTGGGCATCACACTACTGTACCTGGCAGCAATTCTTACCCTCTGGTCTATGATTATTTACCTGAAAGCGGCCTGGCCGACCCTGTCCAGGCAGCAAAAATCCTGAATTGCGACCGGGAGTTGACACCGGCCGACACATCCATACAATATGCGCTCTCACTCGACGCGGGAATAGCTCAGCTGGTAGAGCACAACCTTGCCAAGGTTGGGGTCGCGAGTTCGAATCTCGTTTCCCGCTCCAAATTTTGTTTGTCCGGATGATGGAACCTCGGGAATACACCGGGGTTTTTTTGAATACGGGCAAACCCTCGATTATAGGCTGAGTGGCAGAGTGGTTATGCAGCGGCCTGCAAAGCCGTGGACCTCGGTTCGACTCCGGGCTCAGCCTCCATTATTTGATTCAGATTCATTTCCAAATCAACCCTTAACGCTGTACTATGCGCCTGTCGCGACCTGCCCGGGTGGCGAAATTGGTAGACGCAAGGGACTTAAATAAATTGAGCACCCAGTCAGGAAACTACTGGTGTGAATGGAGTCAAATTCGGGGAAACCTCAGCATTAGGTTGGTGGCAATCCCGAGCTAAGCTTTGGAGCGATTTTTACTTCGATAAGTCGGGGTAAGCGCGTGGCAGTTGGGACATAAAGTATTGCCCCCTCACGTGTTGATCGCGTGAAAACTCGCGTCGTTTGTTGATCATTCCATTGAAAGTGTAGAGACTTGACGGCTCCTGCCTAAGTTATGGTTTTTCAAAAACTATGATAGGGTAAAGAGAAAGTCCAGACCCCAAATGTTGTAAAACTGTAGCGAAAGCTATAGCGGGTAAGAAAATCCCTCGGTGGCAACACCGTGCCGGTTCGATTCCGGCCCCGGGCACCATTCTCAAAAATCATACATTTGCGCTTTTTACAGGCTAAACGATACGCAGCAGGGAATATCCATTGTTGTACAGTTTATGAGAAAGCGATATTAACAAGATAAACCTGTTAAATTGCTTTCAAAATAAACTTCTTACTTGAGTTTGGTTTATTATTATACTAGATTAACAAGCGTGGCTAGTGAACCCCGTAGCAAATTAAACCGATTGCTCACAACGTGGCCCCAGGGCGCTGTGGCGGTGTCGCGCTGGCTGGAGGCACAGGGCGCCTACCAGCAACTGGTGCATGAGTATGAGAAAAGCGGCTGGATACGGCGCATCGGTCAGGGCGCTTATGTGCGTGCAGGCGGCACGGTTGACTGGACCGGTGGCCTGCATGCCCTCCAGGTACAATTGAAGCTGCCAATCCATGCTGGGGCCAAAACGGCACTGCAACTGCAGGGGTATGCCCATTACCTGGC
>JALWRY010000143.1 GCA_027080445.1 Thiohalobacter sp.
ACTGGCGAGCTTCGGCCGTTGACGCTGGGCGGGTGGAACCGTATTATCGCCCGCCAATCCGGTATGGGTTCTACTGCCGAATACGGGGTATAGCGCAGCCTGGTAGCGCGCCTGCTTTGGGAGCAGGATGTCGGGAGTTCGAATCTCTCTACCCCGACCAGTTTTGCCCCGGTAGCTCAGTAGGATAGAGCAACGGCCTTCTAAGCCGTGGGTCAGGGGTTCGAATCCTCTCCGGGGCGCCAGGCGGGGTGATTAGCAGTTGATGGCGGGCGTAGCTCAGTTGGTAGAGCACAGGATTGTGACTCCTGTGGTCGCCGGTTCGATCCCGGTCGCTCGCCCCATTACTTAACAGGTTGTACCGGGCCGTTAGCTCAGTTGGTAGAGCAGGAGACTCTTAATCTCTTGGTCGAGCGTTCGAGTCGCTCACGGCCCACCAATTCAGACCCGCGCTTGCGCGGGTTTTTATTTTCCTGATATCTTTTGGGGTTATACTCGATTTTCCAAACCCGTATAATCACTCGATGGTGTCGCAGCCTTGTGTAATCAATCGCTTGGCGCGCATTGCGAGAGTGGCGGAATTGGTAGACGCGCTGGATTTAGGTTCCAGTGGGGTAACCCGTGAGAGTTCGAGTCTCTCCTTTCGCACCAGATTTGGCAGTGCCCTTATAATAATTTCATTTCAGGTTTGAGGTAACGACATGCAAGTTTCCGTTGAAACAACCAGTGGGCTGGGTCGCCGTATGACGGTGCAGATCCCGGCGGAGCAGATGGACCAGCAGGTAGACAGCAAGCTCCAGCAGCTGACGCGTTCGGTGCGCCTCGATGGTTTTCGGCCCGGCAAAGTGCCACTGAGTGTGGTGAAAAAACGTTACGAAGACCAGGTGCGCAAGGAAACCGCCGCAGAATTGATCGCCTCTACCTACGAGCAGGCGTTGCAGCAGGAAAACCTCAAGCCTGCAGGTGAGCCGAGTATCGAGCAGACACGCAATCGCTCCGGTGAGGAACTGGAATATGTGGCTGTTTTCGATGTTTATCCCGAGGTCGAGATTCCCGATCTGAGTGATCTTCAGATCGAACGGCCGCTGGCCGAAGTGGCGGAAGCGGAAATCGACCAGATGCTCGACAAGCTGCGTCGCCAGCGCATGACCTGGACCAAAGTCGAGCGCGCTGCAGCGAATGGTGACCGGGTCGAAATCGATTTTGAAGGCACGGTCGACGGACAGGCGTTCAGTGGCAATGCGGCGAAGAACGTACCGCTGGAACTGGGCAGTGGGTCGATGATCCCCGGTTTCGAGGACCAGTTGATTGGCGTCAGCGCCGGCGACAGCAAGACGATCGATGTCACCTTCCCGGAGGATTACGGGTCTGCCGAAGTGGCGGGCAAGGCGGCTAAATTCGATATCACCGTGCACAGTGTCAGCGAGGCGGCCCTGCCGGAACTGGACGATGAGTTTGCCCGGGCTTTTGGTGTCGGCGACGGCGGGCTCGACGCGCTTCGCGAAGAAGTCCGCAAGAATATGCGCCGTGAGCTGGATGCCGCGATCAAAAACCGCATCAAGTCACAGGTCTTTGATGCGCTGCTGGAAAAGGCCGGTCTGGATGTCCCGGCGTCACTGCTGGACAGTGAAATTGACGCATTGATCAAGAAAGACGGCGAGGGTGCCGATGCAGGGGGCGATCGTAGTCGTTATGAGGATGAAGCGCGGCGTCGCGTCGCACTTGGCTTGCTGATCTCGGAGATTATCCAGCGCAACCAGCTGGCGATTGATCCCGATCGTGTTCGTGAAACGATCGAGGAAATGGCGCAGTCTTACGAGAATCCCGAGGAAGTGGTGCAGTGGTACTATAGCAACCAGGAAATGTTGACCGGCGTGCAGACCCTGATCATGGAAGAGACCGTGGTGAACTGGGTGGTGGAGCAGGCGCAGGTCGAGGAAAAATCGACTACATTTGAGGAACTCATGCAGGCTGTCAGCAGCGCTGCGTAGAAAAGGAAGCAACTGAATGTCAGATAGCATGATCAAAGGCGGTGGAGATATCCAGGCGCTGAATCTCGTCCCCATGGTGATCGAGCAGACAGCACGGGGCGAACGTTCCTACGATATTTATTCGCGCCTGCTCAAGGAGCGCGTGGTGTTCGTGGTCGGCCCGGTCGAGGACTACATGGCGAACGTCATTGTCGCGCAGTTGCTGTTCCTCGAGTCCGAGAACCCCGACAAGGATATTCACCTCTACATCAACTCTCCGGGTGGTTCGGTGACGGCCGGCCTGGCGATCTATGACACCATGCAGTTCATCAAGGCGGATGTCAGCACCATGTGCATTGGCCAGGCGGCCAGTATGGGCGCCGTGCTGCTTGCTGGTGGCGCCCATGGTAAACGCTTTTGTCTGCCGCATTCGCGGATGATGATTCATCAGCCTCTGGGTGGTTTCCAGGGTCAGGCGTCGGATATCGATATTCACGCCAAAGAGATTCTGCTGGTGCGCGAACGCCTGAACATGATCCTGTCCAAACATACGGGGCAGCCGCTGGAAAATATCCAGAATGATACCGACCGGGATAATTTCCTCGGCGCCGATCAGGCCAAAGAGTACGGGCTGATTGATGAGATCCTTGTGTCGCGCAGCGAAGCTCCGGCCGAAAAGGAAGGCGACGATTCCTGACAGATTGTACCCGTGTAAAAACCGTAGATTACTGCCGGGAACACTTGTCAGCGGTACGGTGACGTAGTTGAATAGGAACTCACTGTTTTTGCAACAGTCAGGGTATTCAGGCAGCCGGAAATCTGCCGCTGATAGGAAGGAAGGGAACCGCAAGTCGGGGCATCAAGTATGAATAATGATCGAAATGGTAAGGGTGACGACGGAAAACTGCTGTATTGCTCTTTTTGCGGAAAGAGTCAGCACGAGGTCCGCAAGCTGATTGCAGGCCCGTCTGTCTTTATCTGTGATGAGTGTGTCGAACTCTGTAATGACATCATCCGCGAGGAGATGCAGGAGAAGTCGGCCGGCGGCAGCAGCAAGCTTCCCACGCCCCACGAAATCAACGATGTGCTCAACGAGTACGTCATCGGCCAGAAAAATGCCAAGAAGGTGCTTTCTGTTGCCGTCTACAATCACTACAAACGCCTTGATGCCGGTGGCCGCAAGGGCGAAGTTGAGCTTTCCAAGAGTAATATCCTGCTGATCGGGCCAACCGGTTCCGGCAAGACCCTGCTCGCCGAGACGCTGGCACGCTTGTTGAACGTGCCGTTCACCATCGCCGATGCCACGACACTGACCGAGGCCGGTTACGTGGGGGAAGATGTCGAGAACATCATCCAGAAACTGCTGCAGAAGTGCGACTACGATGTTGACAAGGCGCAGACCGGTATCGTCTATATCGATGAAATCGACAAGATTTCCCGCAAGTCGGACAACCCCTCTATTACCCGGGATGTTTCCGGCGAAGGTGTGCAGCAGGCCCTGCTCAAGCTGATTGAGGGTACCGTTGCCTCCGTGCCCCCGCAGGGTGGTCGCAAGCACCCGCAGCAGGAATTCCTGCAGGTCGATACCTCGAATATCCTGTTTATTGTCGGTGGCGCGTTCGCTGGCCTGGAAAAGATTATCAAGGGCCGTTCCGAAAAGGGCGGTATCGGTTTCTCGGCCGAGGTGAAAACCGTCGACGAAGACGTCAATGTGGGTGAAATCCTCTACGAGGTCGAGCCGGAAGATTTGATCAAATTCGGGCTGATACCGGAATTTGTCGGCCGTCTGCCGGTTGTCGCTACGCTGGAAGAGCTGGATGAAGATGCGCTGGTGCAGATTCTGACCGAGCCGAAGAACGCCCTGACCAAGCAGTATGCCAAGCTGTTCGACATGGAAGGCACGGAAATCGAGTTCCGCGACGACGCCCTGCGCGCCGTGGCAAGAAAGGCAATGGCGCGCAAGACCGGCGCACGCGGCCTGCGTACCATTATGGAACACGTGCTGCTCGACACCATGTACGAGTTGCCGTCGCTGGATAATGTTCAGAAGGTTGTCGTCGACGAGCGTGCAATTGCCGGCGAATCAGATCCTTACCTGGTCTATGACTCGGAGCAGGAGCAGCGCGCTGCCTCCGACTAGCGTCATTTTTCAGTCTATCCTGCCACGGGCCCGACGGTTGCAAGCCGCCGGGCCCGTCAGCATTTGCCGACATTAAGCACTATACTGGCAGAACAAGCCCTGTATCGTCGGCAGCCCTGGTTTTTACCATGGCTTGTTTCTTGCAGAAATCTTTGTGGGGCACGAAACCGCCATTGAAATGTCTTGCGGTGGTCCCCATATCAAAGTGCCGGGAGCGTGGTTTGAAACCGAAGCTCCCCCGATCAGAACCGGATACTGAGGTACTCTCCTATGGAGCAAAACAAGAACACCCCTGAAGCAACAGATAACGAATCTACGGCCGTCGTTCCGGTTCTTCCGTTGCGGGATGTCGTCGTTTACCCACATATGGTTATTCCCCTGTTTGTCGGGCGCGAAAAATCGATTCGCGCGCTGGAAACAGCCATGGATGACGACAAGCGAATTTTGCTGGTTGCGCAGAAAAGTGCAGAAGTTGATGACCCGCAGGTTGACGACATCCACGAGATTGGCACACTGTCCACGATCCTGCAGTTGCTGAAACTGCCCGATGGCACCGTCAAGGTGCTGGTCGAGGGTTCCGAACGCGCCAGCCTGTTGAAGTTTGAAACCACCGATGAATTTTTCTCTGCGCAGATCGACTGTCTGGGGCATGGTGAGCAGGCCGGTGAGCGTGAAGTCGATGTGCTGATGCGTTCACTGCTGACATTGTTCGACCAGTACGTGAAGCTGAACAAGAAGGTTCCGCCGGAGATCCTGACTTCACTGTCGGGTATCGACGAGCCCGGTCGCCTGGCGGACACCATTGCTGCGCACATGGCGCTCAAGCTGGACGAAAAACAGCGCATCCTCGAGATCGAGAATGTGCGTGAACGCCTGGAATACCTGATGGGTATGATCGAAGGCGAAATTGACGTCCTGCAGATCGAGAAACGTATCCGCGGCCGCGTCAAGCAGCAGATGGAAAAGAGCCAGCGCGAGTACTACCTGAACGAACAGATGAAAGCCATCCAGAAGGAACTGGGTGACATGGACGACGTGCCCAACGAGACCGACGAGTATCAGGAAAAGATTGAAAAGGCGGGCATGAGCAAGGAAGCGAAAGAAAAGGCCACGTCAGAGTTGAACAAGCTCAAGATGATGTCGCCGATGTCCGCTGAGGCTACCGTGGTGCGTAACTACATTGACTGGCTGGTCAGTGTGCCATGGAAAAAACGCACCAAGATTCGCCATGACCTGACACGCGCCCAGGTGGTGCTGGACGAAGATCATTACGGCCTGGACAAGGTCAAGGAACGTATTCTGGAGTATCTCGCCGTTCAGCAGCGCGTACGCAAGCTGAAAGGCCCGATCCTGTGCCTGGTGGGACCGCCCGGTGTCGGCAAGACCTCGCTGGGCCGCTCCATTGCGCGTGCGACCAATCGCAAGTTTACCCGTATGTCGCTGGGCGGCGTGCGTGACGAGGCCGAGATTCGCGGCCACCGTCGTACCTACATCGGTTCGCTGCCGGGCAAGATTGTCCAGAACCTGTCCAAGGTCGGTGTGCGCAATCCGCTGTTCCTGCTGGACGAGATCGACAAGATGTCCATGGACTTCCGGGGCGACCCGTCTTCGGCCCTGCTGGAAGTGCTGGACCCGGAACAGAACTCGACCTTTGGCGACCACTACCTGGAAGTGGAATTCGATCTGTCCGATGTGATGTTTGTTGCCACGTCCAATTCGCTGAACATTCCGGGTCCGTTACTGGATCGTATGGAAGTGATCCGTATTCCCGGTTATACCGAGGATGAAAAGGTCAACATTGCCACCCGCTACCTGTTGCCCAAGCAGATCAAGAACGCAGGTCTCAAGGAAGACGAGCTGGGTGTCAGCGAAAAGGCGATTTACGATATCGTGCGTTTCTATACCCGTGAAGCGGGTGTGCGAAACCTCGAACGTGAACTGGCCAAGATCTGCCGCAAGGTGGTCAAGGAACTGTTACTCAAGAAGGACGGCAAGGGCAAGATATCCGTGACGCCGCGTAACCTTGAAAAGTACCTGGGTGTGCGTCGTTTCCGCTATGGACTGGCGGAGGAGAACGATCAGGTCGGTCAGGTGACCGGTCTGGCCTGGACCGAGGTGGGCGGGGAATTGCTCACCATCGAGTCAACCATCGTGCCGGGCAAGGGCCGACTGATTCACACCGGCCAGTTGGGCGATGTCATGCAGGAGTCGATCCAGGCGGCCACGACGGTGGTCAGGAGCCGTGCCGAGGCGCTGGGTATCGAGGAAGACTTCTACCAGAAATACGATATCCACGTCCACGTGCCGGAAGGCGCTACGCCCAAGGATGGTCCGAGTGCCGGTGTCGGTATGTGTACCGCACTGGTGTCCTCGCTGACACGTATCCCGGTACGGGCTGATGTCGCCATGACCGGTGAGATCACCTTGCGTGGTGAGGTTTTACCCATTGGCGGACTCAAGGAAAAACTGCTTGCTGCCCATCGCGGTGGTATCACTACGGTGCTGATTCCGGAAGAGAATCGCAAGGATCTCGTGGAAATCCCCAGGAACGTCAAGGACAAACTGGAGATTCTTCCTGTCAAGTGGATTGACGAGGTACTGGAAATTGCCCTGCAGCGCCCGCCTGTCCCGCTCTCCGGCAAGGTTGAAGAAAAGCCGGGCGGCAAGATCAAGGACAAGCCCAGGGCCGCCAAGGGTAAGACGCTTCGCACTCACTGAAATCCGTCCTGTCATCGCCTGTTGTCTGCGTAATAGAGTCTCTTTTACGCAGACAACGGGCTTTTTATTTGACGCGTCGGCAATACACTTGGTATAAAACCGCGTGCGTTCGGGGACTCCGGGATTAGTCTTTACTTATACCGGGTTTGAGCTGTCAGGTTCTGGCCCCGATACGCGATCCGAATTATAACTTCCATTTTGATGTTGAGGGCCAAACTCGATGAACAAAGCCGAACTGATTGACGCCGTTGCAAGCTCCGCTGACCTGTCCAGGGCGGACGCAACACGGGCTGTCGACGCCGTGATAGATACCATTACCGATACGCTGCGTAAGGGTGATTCTGTCACGCTTGTGGGTTTTGGCACGTTTGAAGTTCGCGCCCGTGCCGCGCGTGCCGGGCGTAATCCGCAGACCGGTGAAACCATCCAGATCAAGGCGTCTAATTCGCCTGCATTCAAGGCTGGTAAAGCATTTAAGGATGCCGTAAACTAGCCCGCTTTCCTGAGGGTGCTTAGCTCAGCTGGGAGAGCGTCGCCCTTACAAGGCGAATGTCGGGGGTTCGATCCCCTCAGCACCCACCAAGGTTATGGAGCGGTAGTTCAGCTGGTTAGAATACCGGCCTGTCACGCCGGGGGTCGCGGGTTCGAGTCCCGTCCGCTCCGCCACCTTAAGCAGAACGGGCGTCCGGATGGACG
>JALWRY010000144.1 GCA_027080445.1 Thiohalobacter sp.
GCAAATGGGCGGATTTTGCCGCTGTCGACCTCGGTGCACTGGAAACCCAGCCGGTCTACGACCCGGTGTCACAGCTGGTCTACGCGGCCGGCCGCGAACAGCTCAGCCATGTCTGGGTGGCCGGCCAGCTGCTGATGCACGAGCGTCAGCTGACCCACCTCGACATGGACGACTTGCTCCAGCGCACCCGCGGCTGGCAAACCCGCATCGCCGCAGGTGAAGCCAGCCACTGATTCCGGTATCTTGTACACCATGAATCAGGCTACACACAACGTCGATGACGCTGAAATCCACAAGTTCGAGGCGCTGGCCTCGCGCTGGTGGGATCCGAACAGCGAATTCAAACCCCTGCACGACATCAACCCGCTGCGGCTCGACTACATTGACCAACGCGCGCCGCTGGCCGAGTGCAAGGTGATTGATGTGGGTTGTGGCGGCGGCCTGTTGTCCGAAGGCATGGCGGCGCGTGGCGCACAGGTTACCGGTATCGATATGGGCGAAGCGCCATTGACCGTGGCGCGGCTGCACCAGCATGAATCCGGCGTGGAAGTGGACTACCAGCGTATCACCGCCGAACAGATGGCCAGGGAACACCCCGGGGCCTTCGACACTGTGACCTGCCTGGAAATGCTGGAGCACGTCCCCGACCCGGCCTCGGTTATCCAGGCCTGCGCCGACCTGGCAAAGCCCGGTGGCAATATCTTCTTCTCCACCATCAACCGCAACCCCAAAGCCTATGCCTTCGCGATCGTCGGCGCGGAATACCTGTTGCGGCTGTTGCCGCGCGGCACCCACGACTACCGCAAGTTTATCCGCCCCTCGGAAATGGAACGCTGGGCGCGCGGCGCCGGCCTGCAACTGCAGGACCTCACCGGTATGAGCTATAACCCGCTGACCGGCGAGTACCGCCTTGGCCACGATGTCGATGTGAACTACCTCGCCTGGTTGCGGAAGACCGACTGAATATGCCCAACCACACCAGCACCGTGCTGTTCGACCTGGACGGCACCCTGCTCGATACCGCGCCGGATCTTGCCGCCGCGCTCAATGCCACACTGCAGCTCAATGAACGCGCCGCACTGCCCTTTGACATGATCCGGCCGGTGGTGTCACACGGCGGACGGGCATTGATCGAACTCGGGTTTGGACTCGATCCACAACACCCCGAATTTGAACCCTTGCGCAAACAGTTGCTCGATCTTTACCAGGCCAATATTGCCGTACACACAGCACTGTTCCCCGGCATGGCGGAGGTGCTCGATGAACTCGAACACCGGGGCATACGCTGGGGTGTCGTTACCAACAAACCGGGCTGGTTGACCGAACCGCTGCTTGACGCACTGGCGCTGGATTCACGCGCGGCCTGTATCGTGTCGGGCGACACCCTCAAGGAACGCAAGCCCCACCCCGCACCCCTGCTGCATGCCTGTAAACTGGCCGGCTGCCAACCCGGGGAAACCCTCTACGTGGGTGATGCCGAACGCGATATCGAGGCAGGCCGCAATGCCGGCATGCGCACGCTGGTAGCCCTGTTCGGTTACCTGATGGAACACGACCGCCCGGAACAATGGGGTGCCGATGCACTGATCGAGCACCCGGCCGATATCCTTCACCATGTCCGGACACCAGGAAGTATTCGCGCATGATTCCCCTGCACGACGAGAACCCGACCCGCACCACGCCCTACGTGACCATTGGGATCATCCTCCTGTGCGTACTGGTGTTCTTCTGGGAACTGTCGCTGGGTAAACGTGTGGAACTGGCCGTCTACAGTCTCGGTATGACGCCGGCGGTGGTATTCGGCGGGAAGCAACTGCTACCGGAACTGAGCCTGGTACCGGAGTGGATGACCATTTTCACTTCCATGTTCCTGCACGGCGGCTGGATGCACCTGATCGGTAATATGCTGTACCTGTGGATTTTCGGTGACAATGTCGAAGAGGCCATGGGTTCCACGCGCTTCCTGCTGTTCTACCTGGTGTGCGGCGTGTTCGCCGTACTGGCGCAGGGGCTGCCAAACCCGGATTCCGTCATCCCGATGATCGGCGCCAGCGGCGCGATATCCGGTGTACTGGGCGCCTACCTGCTGCTGTATCCACACGCCCGTGTACTGATCATGATCCCCCTTGGCTTTTACCCGTATACCACGAGCGTTCCCGCAGGCCTTGTCCTGGGCTTCTGGTTCCTGCTACAGCTGATCAGTTCGGCAGCCAGTGGCGCTCAACCCGGCGGCGTGGCCTTTAGCGCACATATTGGCGGCTTTCTTGCCGGTATGGCGCTGATTCCCCTGTTCAAATACCGTCACATTCCCCTATTGCCGCAGCGCTGATCCGGCTTAGCCGCGCATTTGAACAAAACCCGAAGTCTGTAGCACTACAAGCCAATATGTAGGCTAAATACGACGAGTAGAAAAAAAACAACAATAATAAGCCAACAACTTTAAATATTGAGTTGGATCAATTAAATATTCAGATTATTTTGCTAGGCTCCAAACCACGTTGATCGTGCACGCCGCTGCGTCGGAAAGAAATAGTGTTTTAACGCAACACTTTGATTTTCTGCTAAGCTAATCATTGCGTTAATCATGTAGCCGTGTTGTATTGACGCAACATTTACTTTTAATAACTGGCAGGAGGTTATTATGAATACCGATGTCGTAAGGATGCAAAAGAAAAAAGGCAGGTACACCAGCCTGTTACGGAACGTTTCATCGCTTGTGGCGCTGGCCGGCCTGGTAATGAGTGTTCCCGCGCAGGCGGTACCCAGCTTTGCCCGTCAAACCGGCCTTGCCTGCTCGTCTTGCCACACCGTCTTTCCGGAACTGACGTCCTTTGGCAGGAACTTCAAACTGCACGGCTATACGCTGACCGGGATAAAGACCATCAAGGCCGCGTCATCGCGCGCTGACAGTGCACTGAGGCTGAATTCCATACCGCCACTCTCTGCGATGCTGCAGGTTTCCTTTACCCACGTAAAGAAGACACCCAGCGGTACGCAAAATGATGACGTACAGTTTCCGCAGGAGTTCAGTCTGTTCTATGCCGGCGCCATCAGCGAACACGCCGGATCGTTTGCCCAATTGACCTATGAACAGGCAACCGGCAGCTTTGGCTGGGATAACACGGATATTCGTTATGCCAAAGAGCTGCCCGACTCAAACCTGGTCTATGGTCTGACGCTGAACAACTCGCCGACTGTTCAGGATCTCTGGAACAGCACCCCGACCTGGGGCTATCCCTGGTCGGAACCGGGTGACGCCGCACCGGCCGGGCCCAGCGTCCAGCCGTTTATCGGTTCAGAAGACTTCGTCGCGCTAAATTCCGGTGGACTTGGCCTCTACGGGATGTGGAATAACAGTCTCTATGCTGAATTGACGCTGTATCGTTCCGCCCACGTAGGCACTGCAACGCCTACTGGAGGTAGCGTCCAGACGATCACCAAGGTTGCGCCTTACTGGCGCCTGGCATGGCAACATGCCATGGACAACGGCGATAACCTGATGGTGGGGACCTATGGCATGTGGGCGAAATTCCATCCCAATGGCATTGGCGGCAAGGATGACCGTTATATCGATACCGCCGTGGATACGCAGTACGAACATGCGTTCAGCAGCGGCGATAGCTTGTCGGTACATGCCAGTTATACCCATGAGGATCAGGATATCAACTCCACTGCGGGTATAGGTTCTTTGAGCTTCAACTCGGCCAAAGTGGATGGTACCTACCACCTGGGCAGTCATGCCACCACAACGCTTGCCTACTTTAACACCTGGGGCGACAAGGATGCCTACTACGCGAATTATGTAAACGCTGATGGTGACCCGCTCAACCCGACGGGTTCGGGAGCTGGCAGGTTTGATCCTGACAGCAGTGGCTGGGTGGCCCAGGCGTCCTACCTCCCCTGGGAAAACACCAAGTTCACGGCCCAGTATACGGCGTTCAGCAAGCTGGACGGATCGAGCAAGAGCAAGGATACGACGGATAACAATACCCTGTACCTCCTTGCCTGGTTTATGTTCTAGACTATGAAGGGACATCGCCAGTCACGGCAGCATGGCCGTGGCTGGCGATGAAATTTATATTGTGCCGCAGCGGTTGAAGGATGACAGCGCCATGAATCGATTACGAATCGCGGATAACTGGCCAGCCCTCATCACGGCTATTCTTTTATTACTTCCTCTACAGGTTCTGGCCCAATCGGAAGACGATAACGCCAGCTTGCGCAAACAGGTTCAGGCACTGCAACAGGCGCTACAGTCTGTGCAGAAACGCCTTGATGTCATTGAAACCGACCTGCATTCCGGACGGCTACCGACTGCGCCATCCGTGCAAAACCCCGGCGCCGGAGGTGTCGGCACCCCGCAGATATCAGGCCCCTCACTCACGCCACAACGTGTCGAAAACTGGTCAAAACTGCACAAAGGCATGGATCCGGATCAGGTAGAAGCCTTGCTGGGCAAGCCCGGCCGGCACTTCAAACTGAGTGGGCAGACCGTCTGGTATTACCATTATACCGGGGTCGGCAGCGGGTCTGTCGTATTCGCCAGGGGCAAAAACAAACTACTCGACTGGCAACGCCCGCCCTTCCACGCCTGGTGGTAGTAACTACAGGTAGACGGGCGTATCCCCCGGTTTCCACACCGGGTGTTTCACCATCACCGACTGAAACAATGCCGAGGCCAGCCAGCCATCCAGCCAGGTACGCAAATGCACATAGCGGCTCTGGTCGAACCAGGCCCGGTCAACCCCGGCGAACTGGCGTATGAAGGGAAATACACCGATATCCGCCAGGCTCGGCCGATCCCCCAGCAGGTAGCGTGACGTCGAAAGCGTTTCATCCAGTTCCTCCAGAAATTCCTCGCCACGTTCACGGTAGTAAACCTGCGGGTGTTCCGGGTAACGTTCGAAATACTTGTAGTGGTCCAGATCTTCCTTGAAAGAGAAATCATTGATCTCCAGCACCTGGTCGGCGGGAATGACATGGCACTCGTCATCGCCCAGCCAGTTGTCCGGGTCGTTCTGGCGCAACGCCCACAGCACAATGTCCCAGCTTTCATCGATGACCGCACCGTCTGCGGTAAGCAGTACCGGTACGGTATTTTTTGATGACACGGCCGTCAGTTCCGCCGGCACTGCATTCAGGTCCACTTCGCGCAATTCCACTGCCAGACCGGCGTACTTCAGCGCGAGTCGTGACCGCATGGCGTAGGGGCAGCGGCGGAAACTGTACAGGGTACTCAACGAAGCATGTGCGGTCTGCATATCCATTCCTGTTGGCGAACGATAGTGTCCGGGACAGTGTAAAAACCGGTAAGCCGCAATACTACGGGATTTCTCAATCAACACTTACTGGTGATTTTCAGGGAAATTGGCCGTTGGCAGGACGGTATACAACGACTTCACGATGTCTGTTATCTATGCGATGCTGCACACATGACACGCGCCAGCGACCGACATCCCGCATGGGGACGACAGAATTACCGGCTTGCCGGTGCAATTGGCGCCGTTTCGCTACTGTTACAGTTAGCCGGCCCCGGGATCAACAACGCCCTGCGTTACCAGCGCGACGCCATTCTGGAAGGTGAACTGTGGCGGCTGCTGACCGGCCAGCTGGTTCACCTGGGCTGGGCGCACCTGCTACCTAACCTGCTTGCACTTGCGTTGATCACGGCGCTGTTCGGGCGCATGTTTCCACCTCGCCACTGGGCATGGATCTGTACGGGTTCCTTTCTCGGGACAGCCCTCGGCTTGCTGGCGTTTGAACCCACGCTGCAATGGTACGTGGGTTTATCCGGTGCGCTGCACGGCCTGTTCGCGGCAGGCACCGTGATCAGCCTCAGGCAACACGAACGTGGCGCACAACTGTTACTGCTGGCATTGCTGGTCAAGCTTGGCTGGGAACAACTGGCCGGTTCTGTACCGGGCAGTGCGGAATGGATCGGCGGGACGGTCATTACCGCCGCTCACCTCTACGGCGCCATGGGCGGTGCGCTGACCGGGCTGCTACAGGCTATCCGGTGGAAGGAATAAATCCGTCGCAACGGCAATTGTTTGCCGTTTTGCCACCCCAATCAAACATCTCAGGAGCATTCCGGTTTGTTCAAACATCCCGTCATTGCGAGCAAGGCGCGGCAATCTATTCAATTATAATCAATTAGTTAGCGATTGCTTCGTGGCTACGCGCCGCGCAATGACAAAGCCAGGAGCCTGAAAGCGGTTCGAAAATTGCACTATAACGGAACAAGTCTGCACGGAGTCCGTTATGAAGCAATCTACACGCCTGATTTTGCTGTTTATCCCCATCGCCATTGCGGCGGTATTGCTGGTTTCACCCGAGCACCTTGGCGCCTTCTTCAATCTGCCGGGACTGATCGTGGTCATTGGTGGCACCCTGGCGGCAACTTTTCTCAGTCGACCGGCCAGCGAAGTGCTGGCGGTATTACGCAGTATTCCCACGCTGTTGCGTGAAGAACCACCCTCCACGGCGGAGCGTGATTTCGACCAGTTGCTGCGCTTTGCCGGCCGTTACCGGGTAGCCAGCATACGCAATGCCGAACGCGAGATCGGCCGCATCGACAGCAGTTTCATGCGTGCCGGGCTGCAACAGGTCGTCGACCGCGCACCGGAACAGGAACTGGAAAAGTCACTGCGCTGGCGCCTGTCGACGGTATTGCGTCGTGAACAGGGTCGCATACAAATTATCAACACCATGGCCATCTTCGCACCGGCCTTCGGCATGCTCGGCACCCTGTTCGGACTGGTGAACATGCTCTCCGGCCTGGGCAACAGCGGCCTGCAGGAGATCGGCGGCAGCATGGCCTTTGCCATGATCACCACGGTCTACGGGATCATCGCCTCCAACCTGTTGTTCAAGCCTCTGGCGATCAAACTGGAACGCCGCACCAATCAGCGTTTGATGCAGATGAAAACGCTGATGGAAGGCATACTGATGATCTACCACAAACGCCACCCGGCGCAGATCCGCGATGTCCTCGCGTCGATGCAACACACCAACATTGGCGCCACGCCGTCCGGCCATAACCCCGGCCTGACACTGGTTGGCGCCTGATCGACCATGTCCATCACCGCAACTTTCGGGGAAGGTGCATCGTCGGCAGACAACGCGGCGGAAGATCACTTCCCCTGGGACATTGAACCCGCACCTTCGGTGGTAGAAAACGACACCTGGCTGTTGAGCTTTATTGATATTCTTACCCTGTTGCTGGCGCTGTTCGTGCTGTTGCTGGCGCAGGAATACCGCAATAATAAAACCTCGGACATCACGAAACCCAGGGAACCGGTCCATATCGCCATCACCACCGAGGCCTTGCCGGTCACCCCCCTGCCACGCCGCTTCTCCGCAATCCAGCTGCCGCCGTTGCCGCAGATTGCGGCAGCATTCCAGCCCGGGCCGAAACCTGTTGCCGCAAAAATTCTGGATTCCGGCCTACGCCGGAATGACGGTATACGCCGTGAGGATGGTAAAGAAAAGCATCAGGAACATGCC
>JALWRY010000145.1 GCA_027080445.1 Thiohalobacter sp.
GTACCGCTCACACCTTCAAAACAACCACGATCTTCTGAGCCTAAAAATGCACTGAACTTGCTGTAACAACGCAAATAATTATTTGTCTTCAACCAGCGTATAACTACTATTGGACAGCTTCCGCCGTATACACAATAATCCACAGCGCACGCCGCATAGCACACCCATTCCGGCAGATAGATGGTATCCGCCTCCTATCATGACTTGTCTGAACATACGCGCCTACCCCAACCTGTTGTTCTTTGTATACAACTTACTTACGACTTGCAAGAGCCACGAATAAGCAGCGAGCGCTGCGATATCCGGTTTCCCGGCAGATAGGCGGCATACGCCATATATCCACCCGTTTTCAACAAACAAAAGAGGCGCGTTAACCACATGAAAAATAAATATAAACAGGCGAGCGCATGGATACCTGGCGCAATATACCGGCAAATTCTTTCTCTACCTGGAATTGATATCCGCTCAAATACTGTATAAACGCACAGTATTCAGACACCCCATAGGCACGATCCAGCCTTACTCGCTACTACCCGACGTAAGTGCCGAATACTCCCCTACGATCGTCTCGATCATCTGCCCGGATATACCAAGTACCTGCTTCAATTGATCAGTGCTTTCGTGCAGGGTTTCCGGTAGCGGCAGGCTGTCTTCGCCACATTCATTTAACAGGCGATGCGCCAGGGCGAGTATGCAGATATCCCGTGTGCTCGCGTCGTTTGCTTCGCTGACGGCTTCGCGATGATGAAAAGACCTTAGCAATTCAACATGCTGCTCCGGTAAGCGAAAGTTGTGCGCCACATGTGCGCTGACACTGTCATGGCTGAGACCGAATTCAGCCTGTTCCAGGCGGTCGATCCCGGTCCCTTCGTTCATGGCGGTGGTCAGGATGTTTTGGTAGGCCGTGGAAAAGTTGGAGGCCAGCACCAACATGCCCACGTCATGAATCAGACCCAGAAATTCAAGGTCATCAGCCGATGGGCGGCAGCACTGGCCGGCAATCAGTTTGCACATCAGTGAGGTTGCGAGCAGGTGATCGAGGATCTGCTTGCCAAGGCTGCTGTCATCGGGCAGCAGTGAGTGCATGGTTGCGGTAATGATTGCGCTGTGTACGCTCTTCAGGCCAAGCAGGCGTAAGGCGGTGGGGACATTGGTGATTTCCTGGCGACGCCGGTTTAACGGTGAGTTGGCATAGCGCAGCAGGGTCGAGGCGAGAATCGGGTCGCGCAGGATGGCCTGTTCCAGTTTTTTGCTGTCGGGTTCCGGGCCGGTAATAATCTCCAGGGCCTGTGCGGCATGGGCCGAGGCCCTGGGGAGTTCCAGCTGATCGATAGTGACGTTCAATTTCGCTTCTCTACAACGGCCTGTTCCGGCAATGCCGGGTTAAAAATTTATCGATTCAAATACCGGCAGGCTGTCCGGGTCTTCCAGCAGGCGGTGCGCCACGATCAGGGCGCTGGCTGACCAGGTCTGCTTCAGGTTCGCCCGCCGCCCGATCAGGGTTCCCTGACAGCCGTCATAGTATTCCGGCCAGTCATCGCGCGGCAACTTTTCAAGCGCCATGTCCAGTGTCTTTCTTGCCAGCGCATGTCGGCCGGTGCGAATCGCGGCGCCGACAAAGGCCCACAACAGGCACGGCCAGTGTCCACCGTTGTGATAGGACCAGGGGACGTTTTTGGGGTCGCTACCGGTGGTATACGCCCATTTCTCCCCGCTCGTGGCCGGGTAACAGATGATCACGGGGGTGGCGCCCACCAGGTCATCCCAGCGTGCTTCGTACAGGTTCATGATTTGTTGCGATTGCTCGTCGGTCGC
>JALWRY010000146.1 GCA_027080445.1 Thiohalobacter sp.
GGTCTACGGTCAGATGAACGAGCCGCCCGGCAACCGCCTGCGCGTGGCCCTGACCGGCCTGACCATCGCCGAGAACTTCCGCGACGAAGGCCGCGACGTGCTGATGTTCATCGATAACATCTACCGTTACACGCTGGCCGGCACCGAGGTGTCCGCACTGCTCGGCCGCATGCCGTCGGCGGTGGGCTACCAGCCGACGCTGGCCGAGGAAATGGGCGTGCTTCAGGAGCGCATTACCTCCACCAAGTCCGGTTCCATCACCTCCTTCCAGGCCGTGTATGTGCCGGCGGATGATTTGACCGATCCGTCCCCCGCCACTACTTTCGCGCACCTTGACGCCACGCTGGTGTTGTCCCGCCAGGTCGCCGAGCTGGGTATCTACCCGGCGGTGGATCCACTCGATTCCACCTCCCGCCAGCTCGACCCGCTGGTGGTTGGCAACGAACACTACGACGTCGCGCGCGCCGTGCAGGGTACCCTGCAACGCTACAAGGAACTGCGCGACATCATCGCCATCCTCGGCATGGATGAATTGTCGGAAGAAGACAAGCAGGACGTATCCCGCGCGCGTAAAATCCAGCGCTTCCTGTCCCAGCCGTTCTTCGTGGCGGAAACCTTCACGGGCACGCCGGGCAAGTACGTTTCGCTCAAGGACACCATCGCGGCATTCAAGGGTATCGTCAACGGCGATTACGACGACCTGCCGGAGCAGGCGTTCTACATGGTCGGCACCATCGACGAAGCCGTGGAAAAAGCCAAGTCGCTGTAAGGCGATTTGAGGGCTAGAATATGGCTATGACCTTACATGTCGACATTGTCAGCGCCGAGGAGGAAATCTTCTCAGGCACGGCCAATATGGTGTTCGCACCGGCCGAGATGGGCGAGGTGGGCATAGCGCCGCGCCACACTCCCTTGCTGACACGTCTGAAACCCGGTGAAGTGCGTGTCCAGGTCGAGGGCAAGGAAGAGCAGTTTTTCTACGTCTCCGGCGGCATGCTGGAAATCCAGCCGCACGTCGTCACGGTGCTGGCCGATACGGCCAAGCGCGCCAAAGACCTCGATGAAGCCGCTGCGCTGAAGGTCAAGGAACGCGCCGAGAAGGCCATGGCGGACAAAAAGAGTGACTTCGACTATGCCAAGGCCAAGACCGAACTGGCCGAAGCCATGGCCCAGTTACGCACGATCCGCGATCTGCGTAAAAAGTCCGGCGGCTGAGGTATGACAGAACCCGTTGTCAGCAAAAACAAGGTCGTTGCCATCACCTACTCCATCGTAGGTGACGGTGGTGAGGTACTGGAACAGTCCGATATCCCGGTGTACTACGCGCACGGTGGTGTCAACCAGATGTTCCCGGAGGTCGAGGCCGCGCTGGAGGGTTGCACCATTGGCGACACCATCGAGGTCAAGTTACCCCCGGAGAAGGCGTTTGGTCCGCACGACCCGGATCTCACATTTGTCGACGATATCGACAATGTGCCACCGGAATTCCGCCATGTCGGCGCCGAGGTGCAGATGCAGAATGACCGGGGCGAGACCCGCACCTTCCTCGTGTCAAAAATCGACGACGGCAAGCTGACCGTGGACGGTAACCACCCCTTCGCCGGCAAGACACTGACCTATTCGGTGACCGTCAACGATATCCGCGACGCCACCGACGAAGAAATGAAAAAAGGCGTGTCAGCACCGGTTTTACACTGAGTCTGCATGCCAGCCGGCGGATGACTTCAGTTTATCCCCCCTAATGCCGTATTATCAGGCGATATGACACTCCAGATTATCATTCTCGCCGCCGGGCAGGGCACGCGCATGTGCTCTGCAACGCCCAAGGTCTTGCACCCGCTGGGCGGCACGCCATTGCTTCAACACGTTATTCGTACCGCCAGGCAGCTGGATCCTGGCCGCATTACCGTGGTCTACGGCCACGGGGGCGAACAGGTGAAGGAGGTTCTGGCCGGGGAAGGGGTTGAGTGGGTGTTGCAGGATGAGCAACTGGGAACCGGTCATGCCGTTGACCAGGCCATGCCGTCAGTCCGGGATGAGGACACCGTGCTGGTGTTGTACGGCGATGTGCCCCTGATCCAGGCGAAGACCCTGGCGGTGCTGGTGGAGAAGGCCCGCGCCGGCAGCCTCGCGGTACTGACGGCCAAACTCAACGACCCGCAGGGTTACGGCCGCATGCTGCGCGATGACAAGGGCCGTTTGATCGGCATTGTCGAACAGAAAGACGCCAGCGCGGCGCAGTTGCTGATTCATGAAATCAACAGCGGCTTTCTCGCCGCGCCGGCTGGCCTGTTGCGGGGCTGGTTACAGCGCCTCGATAACCGCAATGCCCAGGGCGAACATTACCTCACCGACGTGATTGCGATGGCGGCCAGTGACGGCGTAGAAGTCGAAAGCGTCAGTGCAAGCGATGCGCATGAAATCCTGGGAGTGAACGACCGCATTCAACTGGCGCAGCTGGAACGTATCTGGCAGCGCCGGCAGGCGGAAAGACTGATGCGTGGCGGTGTTACCCTGGCTGATCCTGCACGCCTTGAGGTGCGGGGTGAAGTCAGTGCGGGCCGGGATTGCTCGATTGATATCAACGTGGTGCTCGAAGGCAAGGTCAGTCTCGGCGAGCGCGTCAGCATTGGCCCGGGTTGCGTGTTGAAGAACGTTACCGTCGGTGATGACGCCGAGTTGTATGCGCACTGCGTGATCGAGGACAGCGTTGTCGGCAAGCATTGCCTGGTGGGGCCCTTTGCGCGTATCCGTCCGGAAACTCAACTGGCCGAACAGGTGCGCGTGGGTAATTTTGTCGAGATAAAGAAGTCCACCATCGCCAAAGGTTCAAAGATCAACCACCTCAGCTACATTGGCGACACGCACATGGGCAGTGGCGTCAATATCGGTGCGGGCACCATTGTCTGTAACTACGATGGCGCCTGTAAACACCTCACCGAAATCGGCGATAACGTGTTTGTCGGTTCGGATACCCAGCTGGTCGCCCCGGTCAGGGTGGGCGATGGCGCAACCATTGGCGCCGGTTCGACCATCACCCGCGATGTACCGGAAAACGAACTGACCTTGAGTCGCAGCAAACAGCAAACCATCACCGGGTGGACGCGCCCGAGCAAGGACAAGACATAGCCTCATGTGTGGAATCGTTGGAGCTGTCGCACAACGCGAAGTCGCCCCCATCCTGCTGGAAGGGCTGCGACGCCTGGAATACCGGGGTTATGATTCCGCCGGGCTGGCGGTATTGAACAAACAGGCCGGGCTGGAACGTTTACGCACCACCGGCAAGGTGGCCGAACTGTCACAGGCGTTTGAAGCGACGCCTGTGACGGGAACCGTCGGCATCGCGCACACACGCTGGGCGACCCATGGCAAGCCCACTCAAAACAATGCGCACCCGCACATCTGCCGCCACCAGGTGGCCGTCGTACACAACGGCATTATCGAAAATCACGAATCCTTGCGTAACGTACAGAAACAGAACGGTTACGTCTTCACCTCGGAAACCGACACCGAAGTGATCGCCCACCAGATACACAGTCATCTTGATGCCGGCAACGACCTGCTGTCAGCAGTACAACAGACCTGCAAGGATCTCGAAGGCGCCTATGCCCTCGGCGTGGTCAGTGTGACTGAACCGGGCCGCCTGATTACCGCGCGCCGGGGCAGTCCGCTGGTCATTGGCGTGGGGATAGGGGAATACTTTATTGCCTCGGATGTCGCCGCCCTGTTACCGGTTACGCAACGCTTCGTCTTTCTTGAAGAAGGCGATATCGCCGATATGAGCGTAGACGGCATCGCTATCTATGATGCGGATGGCAAGCCGGTCGAACGCAAGGAAACACTCTCCGAGCTTTCCGCCGACGCCGTCGAGCGCGGTGAGTACCGCCACTACATGCTCAAGGAAATCTTCGAGCAGCCGCGCGCCATCGCCGATACCCTGGAAGGCCGCCTGTACCAGGACACGGTGCTGGAAGCGGCCTTCGGGGCCAATGCAAAGGAAGTTTTCGACAAGGTGCAGGGGGTACACATCATTGCCTGTGGTACCAGCTACCACGCCGGTTTGATTGCCCGCTACTGGATGGAGTCGATTGCCGGAATCCCGTGCAGTGTCGAAGTCGCCAGTGAGTTCCGCTACCGCAAGCCGGTGGTGCGTAACAGTTCGTTAATCGTCACTATTTCCCAGTCCGGTGAAACCGCCGACACCCTGGCGGGCCTGCAGGAGGCAAAACGCCTCGGCTTCGGCCAGTCGTTGACTATCTGCAACGTGCCGGAAAGTTCGCTGACACGCGAATCCGACCTGGTGTTGATGACGCGCGCCGGGCCGGAAATCGGCGTGGCCTCCACCAAGGCGTTCACGACCCAGCTGGTTGCGCTCATGCTGTTGACCATTGTGCTGGGGCGGCGTTTCGAGCTGACACCGGCGCGGGAAAAACAGCTGGTTCAGCAACTCCAGCACCTGCCCAAGCAGATCGAGGATGTCCTCGGGCTGGATAATAAAATCCAGACACTGGCGGAAAGTTTTGCGGAAAAATACAACGCCCTGTTCCTCGGCCGGGGCGCCCAGTACCCGGTGGCCATGGAAGGCGCGCTCAAACTCAAGGAAATCTCCTATATTCATGCTGAAGCCTACCCGGCCGGTGAACTCAAACACGGGCCGCTGGCGCTGATCGATGCCAATATGCCGGTCATCGTAGTCGCGCCCAACAACGAGCTACTGGAAAAACTCAAATCCAACCTGCAGGAAGTCGGGGCCCGCGGCGGTGAAATGCTGGTGTTTGCCGATGAGACAGCCGGGATGTCATCCGATGAAACCACCACCGTGCTGCCGGTCGCGCCCACCGACGACTGCGTGGCCCCGATCGTATTTACCGTACCCCTGCAACTACTGTCCTACCACGTGGCGGTGCTCAAGGGCACCGATGTCGACCAACCAAGAAACCTCGCCAAGTCAGTGACAGTTGAATAACACCCTAAAACCGTAAAACCGGGGTCATAAAACCGGGGTCAGAACTCAATTATCACTAATAAAACCGGGGTCAGAACTCAATTATCACTAATATTAGTAAAACCGGGGTCAGAACTCAATTATCACTAATATTAGGAAAATCTGGGTTCTGACCCCGGTTTTATGACCCCGGTTTCTATAGCCCCATCATAACCCCCTGATTCCAAGGAAATATTGCGAAACTGTCGCAAAAATGGTACAGTTACCGGCTACGAAATGCCCAACTATCCGTCAGGAGGAGTCATCGGTGAGCAAGGATATGATGTTTTATTGCATTCCCCAGCAGGCTTACATGCGCACGGAAAACTGCACGAATTTGCGCAAACGCCCGGCTGGCAAGGCTCCTGCGGGCGCCCAGCCCATGCTGCGTGCCTGTGAAAAGTGCACCATGTATCCGCTGGTCGATAAAAAGAAAGTCCCGACGGTACCGCTGGGCGATTACCTCGGCGGCGACAAGCCCAAGATCGCCAACCTGCAGGCCGCTGCGAACAAGAAAATCATCCAGGCGAGCATCGCCAAGTAACACGATCTTTCTGGCGTTACGCGCCGGCTTGCGGAACAATGGGGTTGTGAAGCAGGCAAGGCGATATCTTTGGTGAGCCCCTACTACGGCATGCGCCGGCTCGGTCCCTACCTCGGTGTTATCCAGGTAATCGACGTCGGGGATGCCTGTGCCTATTCGACCAACGGGCACAGCTGGCGTATTCGCCAGCAGACCGCTTCCGGTCGATTCCGCTGGGGTGTGCCACACAGTGCCCATGCGCCCAACCTGGTCGAGGCGCTGGAACGCCGTCCGCCGGTGCCCTTCCCGATCCGCGACCGTTTTGAACTCTGGTTGCTGCGACACAACAGCCGAAAACCCCTGGCTTTGCTCAGTACCCGCTATCATGCCAGCGAAATGGACACAGTGCGTAACCCGCACTGGCGCGCCTTCGCGACCACAGATACCGGGTTCAGGTCAGCGACCTTGCAGGCAAGGCTGGCCGAGCATACCCGTCGCAGGCAACCTTCTCACCGGGACCAGCTCGAGAGCCTGGTGAACATGGCATCGCAACCCTTGCCGGCAGCGCAGTGGTTTGAACGACAGGCTGACGGCAGTGGCAAGGGCTTGCAGGGTTTGCACCTGCTGGAGGGTGAAGCGGGGCGTGTGCTGTCAGGCGAGGATTTTCCGGAACTGCTGGTCAGCGAAGACTGGCCGGATCCCTTGGCCCGGGGACTGGTTGACGATTATCACAACTGGAGCGCCGGTTCCCTGCTGGCGCACCAGAACCTCAGTCGCCGCACCCGCGAGCGCCTGGAACAGGCCGCCTGCCAGCGACCCACCGGACTGCTGACCGCCTACCCGTTGATCCCGGAAGTGTTCGACCGTGATGCCATTGATGTCGCACTGGTCAGCGCCAGGCTGATGAATGCCGGATAAAGTGGACTGGCAGTCGAACATCCGGTAAAAAGCTGGCATCAGAATAGCAGGCCCGTTGTTGTCGGCCTGAACAGTTAACGATAATAAATAGACGGAGCACTTATGAAACTCATGGGCAAACCGCAACTGCTGATAACCTTTGTCCCAGCAACGATCGTTCTTGCCATCATTGCGATTGTCAGCGTGCAATTAAACATCAGCATGACAAGCATTACACGCGATGTAACCGCCATCGGCAACATACACCCGCTATCCGGCATACTTTCCAGTCTCGGGATACTCATCTGGTGTGCAGCCGCATCGATAGCCTACTTTGCCGCGGGCATCCTGCGCAGTAACGGCCGGACCGCCCAGTCGTGGTTCCTGCTTAACTCAGCCTTCCTGACAAGCTATCTTTTATTTGATGACCTGTTTCAGTTTCACGAGTCACTGGCGCCCATGTATTTTGGTTTCGATGAAAATGTCGGCTATGCCATACTGGGTATCGTAACCCTGATATACCTTGTCAGGTACCGGAAAACCATTCTTGAAACAGATTTCAGTGCACTGCTACTGGCCTTTGCCCTGCTTTCCACGTCGGTTTTCGTGGATGAAGTCTCGCGGTGGTTGTGGCGACTGGGTGACTGGGAATACTTCCTTGAAGATGGTTTCAAGTGGCTGGGAATCGTGGCGTGGTGCAGTTATTTTGTAAAGACTTCCTATACCGCCATAACAAACCCGGGATGATGCCATCCTGAAATTATCACCTATGGGAAACTTGCCCCGTTTGCCATTCCATGACGGGTTGTTTTGTCATAGGCTTTCTCACGATAAATATATTTCTCAAGAACCTTTTTGCCAAGAGCGTTGGCTTTCTGTTCCAACAAGGTGCAAGTGGCAGAGGGAGGCATTTTTTGAATCCTGCGCTCGATTTCCCTGGCGGCGTTAATGCCAAATCTTTTGTGACCATTTTCGTGGGCTGTGAGCGCCGTGTAATACTTGTCCCATTTGCTTTTGAGCTTGCCGTTTGCCTGATTGCGATTGGTCCA
>JALWRY010000147.1 GCA_027080445.1 Thiohalobacter sp.
ACTTGGTCGCGCCTTCACCATCGCGCACGATAAGCTGCGCCAGGCGGGTACATACTTCGCTGACCGCTGCACAGAATACCGGGTAATCCGCATGACCGGCATCGATGCAGGACGCTGCCGAGGCGCCTGTGGCCACCAGCACGCAGGCATCGTTGGTCGAGGTATCGCCGTCCACGGTGATGCGGTTAAAGCTCTGTTCCACCGCCTGCTGCAGGCAGGCCTGCAAGGCGTTCACTTCCACATCGGCGTCCGTGGCGATATACGCCAGCATGGTCGCCATGTCCGGGCGGATCATGCCCGAGCCCTTGCAGATACCTGTCAATGTCACGGTCTGCCCGCCGATTTCACATGTCAGCGACAGCCCCTTCGCCACGGTATCCGTGGTCATGATGGCGTGCGCGGCCGCCGACCAGTGGTCTGCCGACAGGGTCGCAAGGGAACCTTCCAGCGCCGTGACGATACGGTCAACTGGCAGGCGCTCACCGATCACGCCGGTAGAGAAGGGCAACACCTGCACGGCTTCACACCCGGCATGCTGCGCCAGCGCTTCACAGCTGCGCTGCGCATCCTCCAGCCCGGGCGCACCGGTGCCGGCATTGGCGTTGCCGCTGTTGATCAACAGGTAACGGGGTGAGGTTTGCGCCAGGTGTTCCCTGGCGATGATAACGGGGGCCGCACAAAAGGCATTGCGGGTGAATACGGCCGCACAACGACTGCCTTTGGCAAGTTCCATGACGACCAGGTCATCACGGCCCTCGTAACGCACCCGCGCCGCCTGTGCCGACAGGCGAATGCCGGCCACCGGGGACAGAACGGGTAAGCGGGAGTATCCGACCGGCATGCTGCTCAGCCGGCAGACACTATTTCAGTTTGCCGTGGCACTGCTTGAACTTCTTGCCGGACCCGCAGGGACAGGGCTCGTTGCGTCCGACCTTGCGGCCATTACGGACGAACGGCTTGGCTTCCGGCGCTTCACCGGCCGCCTCTTCCTCACCTTCGGACATGGCGCTGGCCTCTTCATGACGGAAGTCCATCGGCGCCGTGCTGCGGCGTTGTTCTTCCACTGCCTCGACATCGGATTCCGTCCTGACCTGCACTTTGGACAGAATACTGATCACATCCAGCTTGATCCGCTCCAGCAGGTCCGTGAACATCTCGAACGCTTCGCGCTTGTACTCCTGCTTGGGATCCTTCTGCGCATAGCCGCGCAGGTGGATGCCCTGACGCAGGTAATCCATGGCGGCGAGGTGTTCCTTCCAGGCCTGGTCGAGTACCTGCAACATCACGGCCTTCTCGAAATGACGCATTGTCTCACTGCCGGCCTGCTGCTCTTTCTCCTGGTGTACGCGTTCCAGTTCCTCGAGTAACTTCTGGCGCAGGGTCTCTTCGTGCAGGTCGTCATCCGCGTCCAGCCAGTCCTGAATAGCGAAACGCTGCCCGAACTCGGACTCAATGGCGTCTTCGAGTTCACCGATCTTCCACTGTTCATCCATGCTGCCCGGCGGGATGAAATTATCGATCACGGAATTCAGCACATCTTCGCGAATAGCCTTGATGGTATCGGACACATCATCGGTGGACATCAACTCATTGCGCTGCGCATAGATTACCTTGCGCTGGTCGTTGGCGACATTGTCAAACTCCAGCAGGTTCTTGCGAATGCCGAAGTTATGGCCTTCCACCTTGCGCTGCGCATTCTCGATGGCCTTGCTGACCCAGGGGTGTTCGATAGCCTCGCCTTCCTGCATGCCCAGTTTCTGCATCAGACCGGACACGCGCTCGGAGGCGAAGATGCGCATCAGGTTATCTTCCAGCGACAGGTAGAAACGGCTGGAACCCGGGTCGCCCTGACGACCGGAACGACCGCGTAACTGGTTATCGACACGCCGTGATTCGTGGCGCTCGGTACCGATGATGTGCAGACCACCGGCCTCCAGCACCTGCTGGTGGCGCGCCTGCTGCTCTTTGGTGATGCGCGCCACGGTATGCTCATCGGGATTGTCCAGCGCCGCCAGTTCAACCTCGAGGTTGCCGCCCAGCACGATATCCGTACCACGGCCCGCCATGTTGGTGGCAATGGTTACGGCGCCCGGTCGTCCGGCCTGCGCCACAATCTGCGCTTCGCGTTCGTGCTGCTTGGCATTCAGCACTTCGTGTTCGATGCCGTCTTTTTTGAGCAAGTCCGACAGGTACTCGGACACCTCGATCGAGGTCGTACCGACCAGCACCGGCTGCCCGCGTTTACGGCAGTCGCGGATGTCTTCGGCAACCGCGTCAAATTTTTCTTTCTGGGTGAGAAACACCAGGTCGCCCCGGTCATCACGGATCATCGGCGCATTGGTGGGGATAACCACCACTTCCAGCCCATAGATCTGCTGGAATTCCGGCGCCTCGGTATCGGCGGTACCGGTCATGCCGGACAACTTGTCGTAGAGCCGGAAGTAGTTCTGGAAGGTGATCGACGCCATGGTCTGGTTTTCGTTCTGGATCTCCACCCCTTCCTTGGCTTCCACCGCCTGGTGCAGACCTTCCGACCAGCGCCGGCCCGGCATGGTACGTCCGGTAAACTCATCGACGATGACCACCTGGCCATCCTGGACAATATATTCGACATCACGGTGGTACAGGGCCAGCGCACGCAGCGCGGCATTCAGGTGATGCATGAGCCCGAGGTTGGCGGCATCGTAGAGACTCTGCCCTTCCTGCAACAGACCGCGCTTCTCCAGCAATTCCTCGACGTGCTGGTGACCTTCCTCGGTGAAATTAATCTGCTTCTGTTTTTCATCGATACTGTAATCGCCGGGACCGTCCTCTTCCTCCTGCTTCACCAGTTCAGTGACCAGGTCTTTCATGACGGTATACAGCTCGGAATTGTCGTCGGTGGCGCCGGAGATGATCAGCGGGGTACGCGCTTCATCGATCAGGATAGAGTCCACCTCATCGACCACGGCGGCGTTGAGTTCACGCTGCACCTTGTCTTCAAGGCGGAACGCCATATTATCGCGCAGGTAATCGAAACCAAACTCGTTATTGGTACCGTAGGTAATATCCGACGCATAGGCGGCGCGTTTTTCGTCGCTGCTCATGCCCGCTACCGCGATGCCGGTTGTGAGTCCGAGGAAGCTGTACAGCTTGCCCATCCATTCGGCATCGCGACGCGCCAGGTAGTCGTTCACCGTGACAACGTGGACACCCTTGCCGGACAAGGCATTCAGGTAGGCAAACAGGGTGGCGACCAGCGTCTTGCCTTCACCGGTACGCATTTCGGCGATTTTCCCTTCATGCAAGACCATGCCGCCGATCAGCTGGACATCGAAGTGGCGCATGCCCAGTACCCGGCGCGAGGCCTCGCGCACGACCGCAAAGGCTTCCACCAGCATCTGGTCCAGTGTCTCGCCATCCTGGTAGCGCTGGCGGAACGCGTCAGTGCGTGCGCGCAGTTCATCGTCGCTGAGCTTCTGCACCTCTGGCTCAAGTGCATTGATTTTATTTACGTTTTTCTGGAGGCGCTTGAGAATTCGTTCGTTCCGGCTACCAAAAACCTTGCGTAGTATCGATGTAACCATGATATGTCTGGGAAAACCCGTTAATTATCGGAAAATTTGCAGCAGGCATCATACCGCATTAGCCGGTCCCGGGCAGGCTTTCATTGAGATGAGGCTTACCGACTGGCGCGAACAAATTTGGCGGGATTGATCTGCCGTCCGTTTTTCAGGACTTCGTAGTGCACGTGCGGGCCGGTGGAACGACCACTGGAACCCATCAGGCCAATCTTCTGACCGGGCTTGACTGTGTCGCCCACCTTTACCAGGATTTTGTCACAGTGTCCGTAGCGCGTGGAATACCCGTTGCCGTGGTTGATCTGTATCAGGTTGCCATAACCGTAACGTTTGCCGGCCCAGGTCACCACGCCGGCGGCCGTGGCCACCACTTCAGAATCCATCTGACCGGCGAAATCCATGCCCTTGTGCATGGCACGCCGCCCGTTGAAAGGATCGGTGCGCATACCGTAGTAGGAAGACAACCAGCCTTTGGTAATCGGTTTGCCGGCCGGCGACACGGTGCGGTTCAGATCACGACGACTGACCACCTGCTCCAGCAACTCCAGCTGGCGTGCACGATCATCGATCTGCAGGGCCATATCATCCAGCGCCTTGAGGAAATCCGGGGTTTTCAGCGGTTCGCCGCCGGAAGGATCGGCAGGACCGCCCTGTGCCGGTACCTGGTCAAAATCAAATTCGGATTTTTTCAGTCGTGCGATCTGCTTGACCCGCTGCCCGAGCGCTTCGACCCGCAGCATCTGCGCCTGCATCTGTCCCAGCCGAACCGCCAGGGCATCGAGCTGGTTCTGCGCTTCATCGCGCACCTTGGCCAGTTCCTGTTTCTGCTCTTCGAGTACCGCCTGCCATTGCGCACCACTGCGTGCAGTCGCCGGCGGCTGATGGGCGGCGCCCAGTGAATAGCCCAGTTGACCGGCCGCCAGCAGTATGCCGAACAGGGCCAGCGCCGCCGGTACCCAGACGGTCGGACGATTCAGCTGAATACTGCCGGACTTGCCGTGGGTCGTGGTGTAGAGTAGAAACTTCATGTGTATTCGTTACCCGATAGAAACCTTTGCCAAAACCAATGCGTCAAAATAACGCCTCACCCTGTGCCGCCATTCTCCAGAACGCGGGACTGCCGCTACTGAAGCGCGCCCGCAGCCTGCAACGCCTGGAACAGGCTGTGCTTGGCCTGCTACCGGAAGACCTGGTCGCGCATTGTAGTGTCATGAATCTCAAAAGAGAAATCCTGATACTCGGCGTTCGCTCCAGCGCCTGGGCGGCGCGCCTGAGATTTGCCGCTCCTGAACTTCTCAAGCAACTGCAATGCCAACTTTCCCTGGAGGTCACGGCGATCGACGTTCGGGTTATCCCGGAAAGGCTGGAACTTCAGCCCGTCAGCCGTAAACCGGCGGCTATCTCCCTGGATAATGCCAACCTGCTTGCCCGTACCGCCGAAGGCGTCGATCACCCGGCACTGCGCGAAGCCCTCTACCGCTTAGCGGCAAAAGCCCGTGAATCATAAATCTTTTATATTGAATTTCAAGCAGATGCAATTTGTGGCACATTGAGCCAGTGAGGCGCGCGGGCGGCATTGCCAAAGCTGGTCAATTCCCAGGCGCCGGGGGATGTCAGCAATTCACACAATAGCCGGTTATTCAGTGCGTGCCCGGACTTATGACCTGTAAATGCGCCGATCAGGCTATGACCCAGCAGGTATAAGTCGCCAACTGCATCCAACACCTTATGTTTGACGAATTCGTCCTCGTAGCGCAAACCATCCTCGTTCACGACCCGGTAATCATCCAGCACCACGGCGTTATCCAGGCTACCGCCCAGCGCCAGGTTATTTTCCCGCAATTTTTCGATATCACGCATAAAACCGAAGGTTCGCGCGCGACTGACTTCGCGCACAAAGGAACTGCGCGAAAAGTCGATTTCCGAATGCCGGCTGCTGCCTTTGAACAAAGGATGCTTGAAGTCGATGGTAAACCCGACCTTGAAACCCTTGAAGGGTGAAAACCGTGCCCACTTATCCCCTTCCCTGACCTCGACGGTTTCCAGGATGCGCAGGAACTGCTTGGGCTTACGCTGCTCCTCGATGCCGGCGGACTGGATCAGGAACACGAACGGGCCCGCGCTGCCATCCATAATCGGCACTTCCGCCGCACTGAGATCCACGATAGCGTTATCGATCCCCAGCCCGGAAAAAGCCGAAAGCAGGTGCTCCACGGTAGCAACCCGCGTATCGCCCTGTACCAGGGTGGTGGACAACAGGGTGTCGCCGACATTCGCCAGCCGGGCCGGGATGGATACCGGGGGATCGAGATCGACCCGGCGAAACAGGATACCGCTATCCGGCGGCGCCGGACGCAATGTCAGGTAGACCTGCTCCCCGCTATGCAGGCCGACACCTTTCGCACGAACGATGTTTCTCAAAGTTCTCTGACAGATCATATTATCCTGGGCAGGCTGCACGGCGCCCGCCTTCTCGTCTTTTTCAGCTGGTGAAAATATCATCAGAGTCTACCACAGACACCGGGCGCCACCCGAAAAACCTGGTGACACGCCCGTCCGGCCGCAGGAGCCCCTGTCAACACAACAGAACTAGTCCGCCTGGCGACGCAGGAAAGCCGGGATATCCAGGTAGTCCAGGTCGTCCGCCGAGGCCGGGGGCGGCAGCGGGTCGCCGGAAGCCTTCTTGCGAATCACGGCCGGACGGTCCAGTTCGGCATAATCCACCTCACCGCGCTTGTTGCGCTGCACCAGCTGCACCGGCTCGGCCGGCTCTTCGGCTTTCACCGTATCGCTGCCCAACCCCGTTGCCACCACGGTAACGCGCAGCTCATCGTGCATCTCCGGGTCAATCACGGTACCGACCACTACGGTGGCGTCTGTGGAGGCAAACTCCTTGATGGTGTTGCCGACTTCCTCGAATTCACCGATGGACAGGTCCAGTCCGGCAGTCACGTTGACGAGGATGCCGTGTGCGCCCATCAGGTCGATATCTTCCAGCAGCGGACTGTGAATTGCTGCTTCTGCTGCTTCACGCGCACGATCCTGGCCGGCGGCGGAACCGGAACCCATCATCGCCATGCCCATTTCCGACATCACGGTGCGAACATCCGCAAAGTCGACATTGATCAGGCCGGGACGGGTGATCAGCTCGGCAATCCCCTGCACCGCACCCTGCAACACGCCGTTGGCCGTTTTGAATGCATTCAGCAAACTGACGTCCTTGCCCAGCACCGACAACAGTTTTTCATTGGGAATGGTGATCAGTGAATCGACGTACTGGCCCAGTTCTTTCAAGCCACGATCCGCGACACCCAGCCGCTTGCCACCCTCGAACGGGAAAGGCTTGGTCACAATGGCGACGGTCAGAATACCCATTTCCTTGGCGACCTGCGCCACCACCGGCGCCGCACCGGTTCCGGTACCCCCCCCCATCCCGGCGGTAATGAACAACATGTCCGAACCTTCGATGCACTCGACGATGCGATCCCGGTCTTCCATGGCCGCCTGGCGGCCGATATCCGGGTTGGCGCCTGCGCCGAGGCCCTTGGTAATGCTGTTACCCAACTGCAAGGTAGTGCGTGCGCTCATATTGGTAAGCGCCTGCGCGTCGGTATTGGCACAGACGAATTCCACACCTTCGATATCGGCTTCAACCATATGCTGTACGGCGTTACCACCGCCGCCGCCGATGCCGATAACCTTGATGACTGCGTTCTGACTGTATGAATCCATGAGTTCAAACATGATGACTTCTCCTCTCTAATTTGTATCCTGAAAATCCAAATCCCGTAACAATAAAACCTGATTCATTCGTCATTGCCAGGAGCGTAGCGATGCGGCAATCTCTAACAGACGGATTCCATTGTATGAGATTGCCGCATCGCTACGC
>JALWRY010000148.1 GCA_027080445.1 Thiohalobacter sp.
GGCAATCGAGCTTGCGGGCAACCGCCGCCACCCGTTCCAGACCGAGGTCGATCGCGACCGGGTGCAGCGTCTCCTGCCAGGCCAGCCAGTCGGAAAGTGTATTGAAACGGGCCACGGGACGAGGGCCAGTCTGTAAAAACGCCTAATTAATCGGCGCGTGATGGGTCAGAATCGACAACATCGAGGCCACCCGTTCACGCATCTCGCGACGATCGATAATCAGGTCCACGGTACCGTGTTCGAGCAGGAACTCGCTACGTTGAAAACCCTCCGGCAGGGTTTCGCGCACGGTCTGTTCGATGACGCGCGGGCCGGCAAAACCGATCAAGGCCTTTGGCTCGGCAATATTGATATCACCCAGCATGGCGAGACTCGCCGAAACACCACCCATGGTGGGATCGGTCATGATGGAAATGAACGGTATGCCCGCTCTCGAAAGACGCCCCAGCGCGGCACTGGTCTTGGCCATCTGCATCAGTGAAAACAGCGCTTCCTGCATGCGCGCGCCACCGCTGGCGGAAAAACAGACCAGCGGAATATTGTGGTCAAGACTGCTGTTCACGGCACGGACAAAACGCTCGCCCACCACCGAGCCCATGGAACCACCCATGAAGCTGAATTCAAAAGCGGCGGCAACCAGCGGGATACCTTCCACCTGACCGCGCATGGCCAGCAGCGCATCGGTTTCCCCGGTAGCTTTCTGCGCCGCCTTCAGGCGGTCGATGTATTTCTTGCTGTCGCGAAACTTGAGCGGGTCAGCCGGCAATACCTCGGCGCCAATTTCCTCACGCGGTTCCGGATCAAGGAACAGCTCGAGACGGCGTCGCGCACCAATGCGCATGTGGTGATCACACTTGGGGCAGACATCCTGGTTACGTTCCAGTTCGGCACGGTACAGGACCGCATCACAGGCCGGGCACTTGGACCACAGGCCTTCCGGTACGGTGCGTTTATCCTTGTTCTCGGTTCTGATGCGCGAGGGCATCAGTTTTTCAAACCAGCTCATTCTCTATTCCTGTTCAGTAATCCGTCATTGCGAGCGCAGCGAAGCAATGACGTGATTAAACGGCATCCATTGCGGCGCGCATGTCGGCAATTATCTGCGGCGCCTCGGCGGCAATCCGCGCAGGCTCATCCGCCAGCGCCGCCATGCGGTTGACCAGCGCACTGCCGACTACCACGGCATCCGCCACGGCAGCGACCTGTGCGGCCGAAGCCGCATCGCGTATCCCGAAGCCTACACCCACCGGCAGATCGGTGTTACCGCGAATCTGCTCCAGTTTGTCGCGCACCGCACTCACGTCCAGGCGGTTGGCGCCGGTCACGCCCTTGAAAGAGACATAATAAAGGAAACCGCCACCGTTTTTCGCCATCAGCTGGATACGTTCGTCGCTGCTGGTCGGCGCAGCGAGGAAAATCGGGTCGACCTGGTGTGATTTGAGCGCGGCAACCAGTTCGCAGCCCTCCTCCGGCGGCAGATCAACCGTCAGCGCACCGTCCACACCGGCAGCCTGCGCGGCTTCGGCAAAGGCGGTGTAACCCATGACCTCGATCGGGTTCAGGTACCCCATCAGGATCACCGGGGTCTCGCTATCGCCCTGGCGGAACTCACGCACCATATCCAGCACCTGGTGCAGGCTGACGTGGTGCTTCAGCGCCCGTTCACAGGCCGCCTGGATCACCGGGCCATCCGCCATCGGGTCGGAAAAGGGTACGCCGAGCTCCAGCAGGTCCGCGCCGGCTTCCACCAGCGCGTGCATCAGGGGTACCGCCACGTCCGGCTGTGGATCGCCGGCGGTAATGTAGGGGA
>JALWRY010000149.1 GCA_027080445.1 Thiohalobacter sp.
TCTGCGCCGTAATCGACAAAGGCAGCCTCGAGGCTGGGCTCGATGCGGGTTATTTTACCTTTATAGACGTTAGACTTTTTTTGTCCGCGGGAAGGAACCTCAATATCGAGATCGAAGAGTTTCTGGCCGTCCACCAGAGCCACGCGCAGCTCTTCGGGCTGTGTGGCGTTGATAAGCATACGTTTCATTGAATTTTTCTCTCATGCGCTCGACCATATCGTGGCGGCAGGGATTGACTCTCAGCGGGATCAACTCTGGACGGCGCACAGCACAAGGTGCGCCGGAGGATCGTATCAACCAGGTGACAGATCCGGCGAGCAGGCCAGTAATCAAAGCTATCGTTAACGACACAGGAGCAACCAGTAGTTGTTCTCGATACCCCCGGACAATGCAGTCTGCGCAGGTCCGGTGGAAACGAATAGGGTTCAGTTGCCGGCAGCGCGCGGAAACTCCATTCCGGCCAACTGCGCAAGCGGCTCCGACTATAGCAGCCCAACCCCGTGATATCAAACACTTATCCTGTCTCCAAGTTGTTCAATTTCCGTGTAATTGACACAGATTCTCAAGCACACGGGCAATGAGGCTGCTAGAATGCGCGCGCATGGAGAACGGGGATAAACCTGCTGTACAGTGGGTGGATGTAGGCGCCGGACAGGCCGGGCAGCGTATCGACAATTTTTTGCTGCGTATCCTCAAGGGCGTACCGAAAAGCCGTATTTACCGCTTGTTGCGCAAGGGTGAGGTGCGCGTCAACCGGGGACGTATCCGCGCCGACTATCGCCTGAAAGAAGGTGACCAGGTGCGAATTCCACCGGTCCGGGTCGCCGAAACCCGCCAACCGTCGCCGACAGCCGGCGCCATCGAACGGCTGGCCGGCAGCATACTCTATGAAGACGAACGACTGCTGGTGCTGGACAAGCCCTCGGGGATGGCGGTCCACGGTGGCAGCGGTTTGCGCTATGGCGTCATCGAGGCCCTGCGCGCCCTGCGCCCCGAGGCCCCCTACCTGGAACTGGTGCACCGGCTTGACCGGGACACCTCCGGCTGCCTGTTGATTGCCAAACGCCGCAGCGAGCTGCGTACCCTGCATGAATTATTGCGCAACGGCGGGGTCGAAAAACGTTATTTGTTACTGGTACAGGGCGACTGGAGCCAGGGGCCGTGGAAGGTCAATGCGCCACTGCGCAAGAACCAGGTGCAAGGCGGGGAGCGCGTGGTTCGCGTCGATCCCGACGGCAAGACGGCATTGACCCATTTCCGTTTCCTGGAGGGCTACGGCCTTGCCAGCCTCATGGAAGCGGAGCTGAAAACCGGCCGTACGCACCAGATTCGCGTACACGCTGCACATAGCGGGCATCCGCTGGCCGGGGACGAGAAGTACGGAGATACCGGCTTCAACCGCGAATTGCGCAAACGTGGTCTGAAACGCCTGTTCCTGCACGCCCATTACCTCGCCTTCCGCGACCCGCAACGCCAGCGTGAGATCGAGGTCAGCGCACCATTGAGCGCGGATTTGAGAAAACTGATTCAGCAACTGGAGTCACGGTCCGATACAGGCCGGAATGAATGAAAATATGGACAGCAAGGTAAACAGGCTTCCCTCGGCCGTGCGGCTGATCGTGTTTGACTGGGATGGCACCCTGATGGATTCCGAAACCCAGATTGTGCACGCTATACAATCGTCTATTCGCGATATGCAGCTGGAGCCGCGCAGTATCGAGGCCTGTCGGGACATTATTGGTCTGGGGCTGCGTGAAGCCCTCAATGCCTTGTACCCGCAACGTGACGAAGCCTTCCTGGACCGCTTTGT
>JALWRY010000150.1 GCA_027080445.1 Thiohalobacter sp.
GGTGAGGCGGCCTATCTCAACCCGCGTGGCGAACGTTTTTTGCCGGAGCCGGCCGTGGAGATTGAAGGCCTGCCGCAGCTGGCAGGTCCGGACGGTTATGAGCAACGCGTGCTGGCGATGTATTCGAAGATGCGCAAGACATTGCGGCCCTTGCAACTTGATGTGGCGCAATTGCAGCTCGACGCTCGACGCGCCTGGCACATGCGCCTGGCTAACGGCTTGAAAATGGAACTGGGACGGCATGATCCCGTGCAAAGGGTGGCGCGTTTCGTACGTGCCTATCCCGCCATCATGGCGACCGGGAAAGGACAGGCGATGTCGGTGGACTTGCGCTACAGCAACGGCGTGGCGGTGCACTGGCAATCGATGGGTAAACAGGCGTGATACACCGGTTGAAAACGGTATGACAAAGAAATCAGAGAAAAACATGATTGTCGGTCTCGACATTGGCACCTCAAAGGTGGTGGCCATCGTCGGCGAAATTTCAGCCGACGACGGGATCGATATTATCGGTATCGGTTCACACCCCTCCAAGGGACTCAAGAAAGGGGTTGTGGTCAATATTGAATCCACGGTGCATTCCATACAGCGCGCGGTGGAGGAGGCCGAGTTGATGGCGGGTTGCCAGATTCACTCGGTCTATGCCGGTATCGCCGGCAGTCATATTCGCAGCCTGAACTCGCATGGCATTGTCGCGATCCGCGACAAGGAAGTGACGCCGGGTGACGTGGAGCGGGTGATCGATGCGGCACGCGCCGTGGCAATACCGGCCGACCAGAAGATGCTGCATATTCTGCCGCAGGAATATGTCATCGATGACCAGGACGGTATCCGCGAGCCGGTCGGTATGTGCGGTGTGCGGCTGGAAGCCAAGGTACACATGGTCACCGGCGCCGTCAGCGCCGCGCAGAATATCATCAAGTGCGTGCGCCGCTGTGGGCTGGAAGTGGACGACATTATTCTCGAGCAGCTGGCGTCAAGCTACTCGGTACTGACCGAGGATGAAAAGGACCTGGGCGTGTGCCTGGTCGATATCGGTGGCGGCACCACGGACATCGCCGTGTTCACCGAGGGATCGATCAGCCACACGGCCGTTATTCCTATCGCCGGTGACCAGGTGACCAACGATATTGCCGTGGCATTGCGCACACCGACGCAGTACGCCGAGGACATCAAGATCAAGTACGCCTGCGCCCTGCGCCAGTTGGCGGCCAGCGACGGTGATATCGAAGTGCCCAGTGTCGGTGACCGGCCACCACGCCGTTTGTCGCGGCAAACACTGGCTGAGGTGATTGAGCCGCGTTACGAGGAATTGCTGGTGCTGGTGCAGGCGGAATTGCGGCGTAGCGGTTTTGAAGACCTGATTGCCGCCGGTGTGGTCATGACCGGTGGCAGCTCAAAGATAGAAGGGCTTGTGGATCTCGCCGAAGAGGTGTTCCACATGCCGGTGCGGCTGGGTGTGCCGCAAAGTATTACCGGACTTGTTGATGTCGTGCGCAACCCGATTTATGCGACCGGGGTCGGGTTGTTGCTGTTTGGTCACCAGAACAGGACGCGTCGTCATTTCGATGCGGAGATCGGTCGCGGGATACGTGGCGTGTGGGATCGGATGAAGAGCTGGTTTCAGGGTAATTTTTAGGGAGTGTTTATCACGCGTCATTGCGAGCGAAGCGCGGCAATCTCATACAATGGAATCCGTCTGTTAGAGATTGCCGCATCGCTACGCTCCTGGCAATGACGAATGAATCAGGTTTTATTGTTACGGGATTTGGATTTTCAGGATACAAATTAGAGAGGA
>JALWRY010000151.1 GCA_027080445.1 Thiohalobacter sp.
CGTCCAGTGACTGGAGGAAATCAAAGTCGTCTGTTTTGCGCAGTTCGACAGATTTCCCCGGGAAGGCGAACAGTATATCGTAGCGGCCTTGCTGACCGGGCGCGCTGCTCTCGAGCAGGTGCGGATAACATTGCGGGAACGCCGCGTGCAAGGCCAGCAGATCGGGGGGGCTCGCCAGCGGAGCGGTCAGGATATCCCGTTCGCTTCCCGGGCCGCCCGTCGCATTGCCGGCTGCATGATAGGGCTCGGAACGCATCAGCATGACCAGGTCGCAGGCGGGTCAGCGGAGTTTCGAGAAAACCAGTGTCCCATTGGTGCCGCCAAACCCGAACGAGTTGGACATTGTGACATCGACTTTCGCCTGACGGGCTTCGCCCGGGACAAAATCGAGATCGCACGCCGGGTCCGGCGTGAACTGGTTAATGGTGGGCGGCAGAACCTGGTCGCGTATCGCCAGCACAGAAAAGACCGCCTCGATCCCGCCGGCTGCACCCAGCAGGTGTCCGGTCATGGACTTGGTTGAACTGACCGCCACACGACCGGCGTGGTCACCCAGGGCCAGTTTGATGGCGCTGACCTCGGCGAGATCACCGGCCGGTGTCGAGGTGCCGTGCGCATTGATGTAATCGATATCTTCCGGGTTCAGGCCGGCGTCGCGCAGCGCGTTGCGCATGCAGCGCGCAGCCCCCTCACCATTCGGCGAAGGTTGCGTCATATGGAACGCATCGCCGCTCATCCCGTAACCCGTGATTTCGGCATAGATGTTCGCGCCACGCGCTTTGGCGTGCTGGTATTCTTCCAGCACCAGCACACCGGAGCCATCACCCAGTACGAAACCATCACGATCCAGATCCCAGGGACGGCTGGCGGTTTCCGGATCCTCATTACGGGTTGACAGGGCCCTGGCTGCGGCGAAACCACCCAGACCGGTATGTGTCGTCGCCATCTCGGCGCCGCCGGCCAGCATGGCATCAGCATCCCCGTAGGCGATAATCCGCGCGGCTTCCCCGATACTGTGCGTACCGGTAGAGCAAGCGGTCACCATGGCAATATTCGGACCTTTCAGGTTGAACAGGATCGACAGGTTACCGGAAATCATATTGATGATATTGGCGGTAACAAAGAAAGGGGAAATTTTCCGCGGACCGCCATTCAGGTAGGCGTGGTAATTTTTCTCAATCCCGGGCAGACCGCCGATACCGGCGCCGACCGATACGCCAATACGATCAGCATTGGCCTCAGTTATTTCCAGCCCCGAATCGCGAATCGCCTGCGTACCCGCCGCCACACCGTAGTGAATGAAGGTGTCCATCTTGCGGGCATCTTTCTTCGGCACGTACTCGGTAATATCGAAACCTTCGATACTACCGCCGAACCGGACCGGGAACGCCGACACATCGAACGCGGTAATCGGGCGAATACCGCTGTTGCCGGCGATAATATTTTTCCAGGTTTCAGCGACTGTCAAACCGACCGGCGTAACAGCGCCCAACCCCGTAATCACTACACGGCGCTTTGACACAGTGAGCTACTCCGGTCCAATAAACAAAATTGTGGTAACAAAAAGACCAGAACGCCGGCATCCTTGCGGATGACCAGCGTTCTGTACTCGGTGAAATCGGCTATTAACCGAGGTGAGCGCTGACGTAGTCAATCGCTTGCTGGACAGTACCGATCTTCTCTGCCTCGTCATCGGGAATTTCGCACTCGAACTCTTCTTCAAGCGCCATAACCAGTTCTACGGTATCCAGGGAATCGGCGCCCAGATCATCTACAAACGACGCTTCGTTGGTGACAGAGTCCTCGCTGACATCCAACTGTTCGACGACTATCTTCTTGACGCGTTCTTCAACATTACTCATCGCTGAAAGTTCCTCAGTTAATTTATATTCAGTCCTGACTGCGCGCGTATTTTAGAGAAAAGGTCATAGACACGCCAGTCATACAGTCATCATTTATTGGTTTCGTTGTCAGGCGCTTGCCAGTGCCAACAAGTCAACGAATTATGAATAGTAAGAAAACCCTGATTAACCTATTTCCCGTCATTCCGGCGGATGCCGGAATCCAGTGGTCTCAACGACATGGATACCGGCATCCGCCGGTATGACGAATCAATCGGAGCTTACATAATAAATATATTAAACAATATATTATGAAATATATTTAATCCAGTTAGTTATTATGCCATAAACATTCCGCCATTGACGTGCAAGGTTTCACCGGTGATATACGCAGCCTGTGGCGATGCCAGGAAGGCGACAGCCGCCGCAATATCCTCAACATCCCCCAAACGCGCCAACGGTACCTGGCCAATCAGCAGCTTGCGCTGTTCGTCAGGAAGGGCGCGGGTCATATCGGTATCGATGAAGCCCGGCGCGACCGCATTCACCGTAATGCCGCGGGATCCAACCTCACGCGCCAGTGATTTGGTGAAGCCCAGCATACCGGCCTTGGCGGCGGAGTAATTGGCCTGGCCGGGGTTACCGGTCGAACCGACCACCGAGGCGATATTAATGATTCGCCCCTGTTTGGCTTTCATCATGCCGCGCAATACCGCCTTGCTGAGGCGGAAGACCGAACTCAGGTTGGTATTGATCACGTCAGCCCACTCGTCTTCCTTCATGCGCATCAACAGGTTGTCACGCGTAATGCCGGCGTTATTGACCAGGATGGTCGGTGTGCCGCCAAATGTTTCCTTGATGGCAGCCATGGTTGCGTCAATGGAATCGGTATCGGTCACATTCAACGCAAGGCCGATGCCCGAAATGCCCTGGGCTTCAAAGTCCGCCTGGATGGCCGTTGCGCCCTTTTCAGTCGTGGCTGTACCGATAACCCTTGCGCCCTGCTTGCCCAGTGTGCGCGCAATCGCCTGGCCGATACCACGGCTTGCGCCGGTTACCAGGGTAATTTGCTCATTCAACGACATGCCTTGATTCCTCAGGTTCTGGATTCCGGCCTGCGCCGGAACGACGAATGGTTCAGTTCCCCTGGCTAGCCAGGTCAATCGCCTTGTTCAGGTCATCGGTGTTCTGCACCGGGATACCGCCCAGGGTTTTTTCAATGCGTTTGGTCAGGCCGGCGAGTACCTTGCCCGGCCCGGCTTCAATCAGTGTGTCAACGCCTTGCGCCTGCATGGCGCGTACACATTCGACCCAGCGTACCGGACGGTATAATTGTGCCGCAAGCGCCTCGCGAATGGCGGCAGGCTCGGCGTGCGGCATGGCGTCGACATTATGGATCACGGGAATCGCGGGTGCTTGTATCGTCATAGCCGCAAGTTGTTCGGCAAGCCGTTGCGCGGCCGGTTCCATCAAGCTGCAGTGTGACGGGACTGATACCGGCAGCGGCAAGGCGCGTTTGGCGCCGGCCGCTTTTGCCAGACCCATGGCGCGTTCAACGGCGGCGGCGTGACCGGCAATTACCACCTGGCCGGGCGAGTTGTAATTCACCGCGCTAACCACCTCGTCCTGCGCCGCTTCGGCGCACACGGCCTCGACCTGCGCATCGTCGAGACCGAGGATTGCCGCCATCGCGCCTATCCCTTCCGGGACGGCGTTCTGCATATACTCGCCACGCTTCTCGACCAGTGCCACCGCCTCGGCGAAATCTATCGCGCCGGCGCAGACCAGGGCACTGTATTCGCCAAGGCTGTGCCCGGCCATTAGTGCGGGGACGGCACTGCTCTTCGCCTGCCAGCAGCGCCATGTCGCCACGCCTGCCGCCAGCATTGCCGGTTGAGTACAGGCTGTCTGGTTCAGGGCGTCCGCCGGGCCTTGACTGACCCGCTCCCAGAGGTCATAGCCCAGTACAGAGGATGCCTCGGCAAAGGTCTCGCCAACCTGCGGGAATGCATCGGCCAGCGCCGACAGCATGCCGACCGATTGCGATCCCTGTCCGGGGAATACCATGGCAAACGTTGATTGTGTGTTCGAAGTTGTCATAACCGGGTGCAGGAATCAGAATTTGAGGAGTACGGAACCCCAGGTAAAACCACCGCCGAAGGCTTCCATTAACAGGGTTTCGCCGGGTTTTATGCGCCCGTCCCTTACCGCGACATCCAGTGCCAGCGGCACCGATGCGCTGGAGGTATTGCCGTGTTCATCGACGGTCACCACCACATGGTCCATGGACATGCCAAGCTTCCTGGCGGTCGCCTGGATAATGCGAATATTCGCCTGGTGGGGGATCAGCCAGTCAATATCGGATTTTTCCAGCTGGTTGGCTTCCAGTGTCTCGTCGACAATGCGCCCCAGGGTATTCACGGCAACCTTGAACACCTCGTTGCCTTTCATGGTCACGTAACCATTGCCATCCTTGAAGCTGTCGTATCCCTGGCTGACGCCACCCGGCACGGTAAGCAGGTGTTCGTAGGCGCCATCGGCGTGCAGGTGCGTGGAGAGAATGCCGGGTTCTTCGCTGGCTTCCAGCACCACGGCGCCGGCGCCGTCACCAAACAGCACACAGGTACTGCGGTCCGTCCAGTCCAGCACACGGGAAAGTGTCTCGGCGCCGACGACCAGCGCGCATTTGGCCGATCCGGTACGAATGAATTTATCCGCAACACCCAGGGCATACACGAAGCCGGTACACACCGCCTGGATATCAAACGCCGCGCAGCCGTGCCTGTCCAGCCGCTTTTGCAACAGGCAGGCGGTGCTGGGGAACACCCGATCCGCCGTTGTCGTCGCCACAATGATGAGATCAATGTCCTGCGTATCGCGACCGGCCGCTTCCAGCGCACGCCGTGCCGCATGCTCGGCGAGGTCAACGGTATTCTGTCCGTCAACCGCGACGTGTCGTTTACTGATGCCGGTACGCTCGCGTATCCACTGGTCCGTGGTTTCGACGATTTTTTCAAGGTCCTGGTTGGTCAGCACCTTGTCCGGAAGATATCCGCCTGTCCCTGTAATCCGTGAGTACATTAACTCGCCTGCCTTTCGGAAAGGATAATTTTCAACCGGGACTTGATACGTTCCGGCACATTTTGTTCGACGACCTCGATAGCCACGTTAATTGCATTGGCAAAGGCCAGCACATCCGCTCCACCGTGGCTTTTTATCACCGAGCCACGCAGGCCGAGCAGACTGGCGCCATTATAACGCCGTGGATCGATCTGGCGACGAAATGCTTTCAATACCGGCAGGGCGAACAGGGCCGCCATGCGGGTAAGGATATTGCGCGTGAATTCTTTCTTGATGAAGTGGGAAATCATTTTCGCCACGCCTTCGCTGGTCTTGAGTGAAATATTGCCGACAAAGCCGTCGCATACCACCACGTCCACATCGCTGCAGTACACATCCGTGCCTTCAACAAAACCGATATAGTTCAACGCACCGGAAGACAACAGCCCCGCCGCTTCCTTGACGACCTCGTTGCCTTTCATTTCCTCTTCACCGACATTCAGCAGCCCGACGCGTGGCGCTTCCTTGTGGTCGAGCGCGCTGGCGAGCACTGAGCCCATCAGTGCGAACTGGAACAGTTGCTCCGCCGAACTGTCGATGTTGGCGCCGAGATCCAGCATCCAGGTATGTCCCATCATCGACGGCAGGGAGGTACAGATGGCCGGACGGTCGATACCTGGCAGGGTTTTCAGTACGTAGCGGGCCGTCGCCATCAGTGCGCCGGTATTACCCGCGCTGACACAGGCCTGCGCACGCCCTTCCTTGACCATGTTAATGGCCACGCGCATGGACGAATCTTTCTTGAAGCGCAGGGCACGGGATGCCAGCTCGTCCATTTCGACGCGTTGCGAGGCATGCTGAATCTGCAGTCCGGGGTGTTCCGCCAGGCCGAGTCCATCAAGCGCGTGTTTGATAATGTCCTGATCCCCGACCAGCAGCAATGTCACATCATTGCGCTTTTCCAGCACGCGCTTGGCGGCCGGCAACACGACATCGACACCGTGATCGCCACCCATCACATCCAGGGAAATTGTGATTTTTTCAGTCATGCACTAAAAAACACACGCTGCCCCCGTTAACCGGGAAGCAGCGTGTTCTGTAGGGAGTAACGAATGTCCGAACCCGCAACGCGGATCAGTCAAGGTCTTTGTTAACAACCTTGCGACCGCGGTAATAACCGTCGGGACTGATGTGATGGCGAAGATGGGTTTCACCTGTCGTCTGTTCGACAGACAGCGCCGCGCCCTTCAGGCTGTCGTGCGAACGGCGCATACCACGCCGGGAAGGGGTCTTGCGGCTTTTTTGTACTGCCATGAGGTTATCTCCTGCTCGCTTGAAGCGTCTTTCAGTGTTTCAGTTTTCCCAGCACCGCAAAAGGATTCTCCTTCTCCGGCGCCGGTTGATTCACGTGGTCTGCCTGGCAACTCTCCACGCCCTTGTGCGTCGGGATGGACGGCACAGCCAGTAAAATTTCATCTTCGACAAGATCGAAGGTCTTCATCGGATCACCGGAAACCAGTAAAGGTTCATAGCCTTCCGGTAAGCGGGCAATCTCGTCATCGCTGCCGATGATGCCGAGACTGAAATGCAGTTCCAGCGGAAGCTGCAAGGTCCCGAGGCAACGCTGGCAGACCAGGGACACGACGCCCCGGATCGAACCTTTCAACGTGCGTATTCGCCGCTCGTCGAGATCAAATGCAATTTCAACGCTGAGTTCGCCTTCCTTCGACGCCAGTAAAGGCGCAAGCCGATCCAGGCGATCTACTGGCACTACGCCACGGAAGGAGCGCCCGACATCGGCAAGCCCCATGGGCTCTATCTGCTCCGGTAGACGATCCAACATAAGCGCGGCATGATACCTTCTCGCCGTGACCGGTGTCAAAGGTAAAATGCTGAAAAACCGGTATGTTAGCTAAGTGAAGCCTGTCCCGCTATAGTTGACAGGCGGGCGGGTTTTACGTAGAAAAACAAGCCCTTTGGCGCAATTTATCACCATCCGCAGAAAATGCCGCTATGCTCTGGGGAAACAGGGGGAGCCTTGATCAGAAAAATTCTTATCGCCAACCGGGGTGAAATTGCCGTCCGCATCGTGCGCGCCTGCCAGGAAGCGAATATCGAGTCGGTCGCCATTTATGCCGAACCGGACCGCCATGCCTTGCACGTGAAAAAGGCCAGCGAGGCCTACTCCGTCGGCCATGACCCGCTGGCCGGCTACCTGAACGCGCACCGGATTGTGAATCTTGCTGTCTCCACCGGTTGCGACGCCCTGCACCCGGGTTACGGCTTTCTCTCCGAGAACCCCCAGCTGGCGCACATCTGCGAACGTCGCGGCATCCGTTTTATCGGCCCGTCTGCCGAGGTTATCCGCCGCATGGGCAACAAGATCGAGGCGCGGCGCCTGATGCAGTCGGCCGGTGTGCCGGTCGTGCCCGGCAGCAACGAGAATCTTGCCGATCTCGACGAGGCCATCGCGCTGGCGCGCGAGATTGGCTACCCGGTGA
>JALWRY010000152.1 GCA_027080445.1 Thiohalobacter sp.
TACTTGCTAAACTTGTTCATGACCTACCCTCCTCGATTATGGCTCTGTGCTTCAAGCTGGTTCTTACCCAACCCGAAGCGTAACCCACGTCCTTCGAGGTTGGGTAGGTCAATGCATAATGTCTACAGGCGGCAAACGTTCTTCCCCGATTTGTCACCGCGCAGTGGGGTGAGTTGCTCGCAATGACGGGAATTGAATGAATCAACTCTCTGGGACGACGTTTCTTACGGTCCAGTACAGTTCCAGCTCCTGGATCGCGGCGAAGAACTCATGGGTATCGACCGGCTTGCGGATATAGCTGTTGCAGCCCAGTGAATAGCTGTCGCTGATATCGCGTTGTTCGTCGGAGGTCGTGAGTATGACGACGGGCAAGGTGCGGGTACGTTCTTCACTGCGCAGGCGCTTGAGGACGTCCAGTCCGCTGAGCCGAGGCATGTTGAGATCCAGCAGGACCACGGAGGGCAGCGGGTTGGGTTGACCGTTGTCGTCCTCGCCGAGCAGGTAATCCAGCGCTTCCTGGCCGTCGCGCTTGACAATGACCTGGTTAGTTAACCGACTCTTTTTGAAGGCCCGCAACGTCAGCTCAACATCGTCCGGGTTGTCTTCGATCAACAGAATAATGCCGGGGTTGTTATTCTGGCTCACAGCGCCTCCTGTCCTGAGTGCCCCATTAGACGCCTCCCTGCGCGCCTTATTCCACCTGCTGGCTAAAATTATAGGCGAAGGTCTACCCGGTGTACACGACGGAAGGCAGCCAGGTCGCCAGTGCCGGCCACAGCGCGAGCAGCCCCAGCATCAGTAGCTGTATGGCGATAAAGGGCATGACACCCCGGTAAATATCCGCGGTGGAGACTTCCTTCGGCGCCACGCCGCGCAGGTAGAACAGGGCAAAACCGAACGGCGGCGTGAGAAAGGAGGTTTGCAGATTGATGGCAATCATAATACCCAGCCACACCGGGTTCAGGCCCATGGCCAGCAGAATCGGCCCGACAATCGGCACCACGACGAAGGTAATTTCAATAAAATCAAGCACAAAGCCCAACAGAAACATCACCAGCATGACCGCCAGCATGGCGCCGACCAGGCCGCCGGGCAGGTGGGTGAGCCAGTCCTCGATCAGGATATCGCCGCTAAAGCCGCGGAAGACCAGTGAAAACACCGAGGCGCCGATGAGGATCAGGAACACCATGCTGGAGACTTTCAGGGTGCTTTCGACTACTTCGCGCAATACCGTCACATTCAATTGCCGCCGCGCCGCCGCGAGCAGCATGGCGCCAACGGCGCCGACCGAAGCCGCCTCCGTCGGCGTCGCCAGTCCGCCGAGGATGGAGCCGAGTACCGCGAGAATCAGCAACAGCGGGGGCATCAGGGCTTTCAGCGTCGAGACAAGGGTGACCGGAGCACCGTCGGTTTGATGCGGGGGCATGGCCGATGGCCGCCAGCGTGCAACACCCACCAGGTACAACAGGTAGAGCCCGACCAGTATCAGGCCCGGTATCAGCGCGCCGGCGAACAGGTCGCCGACCGAGACCGTTTTCGGGGAGTAGACGCCCTGGCTGATTTGCGCCTGCTGGTAGGCGGAGGACAGCACGTCACCGAGCAGCACCAGCACGATAGACGGCGGGATAATTTGCCCGAGCGTACCCGAGGCGCAGATGACACCGGTGGCCACGCGCGGGTCGTAGCCACGCCGCAACATGGTCGGGAGTGACAGCAGTCCCATGGTGACCACGGTGGCGCCGACAATCCCGGTACTCGCCGCCAGCAGCATGCCCACCAGCGTGACCGAAAACCCCAGCCCGCCTCTCAGTTTGCCAAACAGGCTCGACATGGACTCCAGCAGGTCTTCGGCGATCCGCGAACGTTCCAGCATAACGCCCATAAACACAAACAGTGGTACAGCCATCAGCGTGGGATTGATCATGATGCCGTAGACCCGGTTGGGCAGCGCGTGCAGGAACACCGGGTCGAAACTGCCGGCCCATTGACCGGCGTAGGCGAAGATCAGCCCGGTGCCTGCCAGCGTGAAAGCCACCGGGTAGCCGAGCAACAGGCAGGCGAATACCGCGCCAAACATCCACAGGGCGATACTGCCTTCAACCATGTGTCGAACCCGCGGGCTGGAGCAACTCGCCGAGGCGGCGTAACAGCTGGCTGAACCCCTGCAGGATCAGTAACACAGCGGTAACCGGGATCAGGGTTTTCAGCAGGTACACAAATGGCAGGCCACCGGCTTCCGGCGAGGCTTCGCGGACACGCCAGGCGGCATCCACGTAATCCTGGCTGATCCACAGCAGGAAGCCGCAGGTCGGCAGCAGGAAAACCAGCGTTCCTACCAGGTCGGCGATGGCCTTGCCGCGTAGGCTGAAGTGCCGGTAGAACACATCGACGCGGACATGGCCGTCGATTTTGAGCGTCCAGGCTGCGCCCAGCATGAACAGGGTGGCATGCAGGTAGAGGGCGGACTCCTGCAGGGCGATGGAGCCGCTGTCGAACAGGTAACGGACGATCACCACCACAAAGGTGACCAGCACCAGGCCAAGCCCCAGCCAGGCGACATTGCGGCCGATGACCGTGCTGATGCGGTCGAGCCGGTCGGACAGTGAAAGGAGTGCGGCGGGTGACATGGGCGCGGATTATACCGGTCTGCACCCTGTGTCGGGCAAGCCGAAGGCTACCAGCGGAACAACACCCAGCTGGGAATCATCAGGTCCGGTTCGATTTCGGAGGGCCGGCTGTCCATGGAACCATCACCGTCGGTGTCGACCAGGTAATAGGCCGGTGCATGTTTGGGCGTGACCTTGATCATGTACAGTTTGCCGTTGATCCGGTATTCCTCGATGGTCTCGCCACTGCGCTGGATGATATTGACCTCGGGCTCGATCTGCTCCTGTGCGCGTTCACTGGGTGTCGGTGGTGGCGCGGTATTGGGTACGGGGGTTTTGTCGTCCGCCATGGCGTAGCCCGCCAGCAGCAGGGCGGGTAACAACAACAATCGGGCGATATTCGGCATGACAATGTCCTTGAATCCAGGGGTGCGCACCATGCGCTGATGAACACATTTTCCAGCACTCCGATCGGGAATGCTACCATCTGCGGCAGATTCGACCGGGACGACAGATACTATGACCTCTGATCAACAGCCGCCGTTCATTATGGTGGACGGTTCTTCCTACCTGTACCGCGCTTTTCATGCGTTGCCGCCACTGACCAGTTCAAAAGGTCAGGATACCGGCGCTATTTATGGTGTGGTCAATATGTTGCGCAAGCTGCTCGACACTTACCGGCCAAACCGTGTCGCGGTGGTATTCGATGCGAAGGGCAAGACGTTCCGCGACGAACTCTATGAAGCCTACAAGGCCCATCGCCCCTCGATGCCGCCGGAGCTTGCCTCGCAGATCGAACCGCTGCTGGAGATCGTGCGCGCCATGGGCCTGCCCTTGCTGCAGGTGCCCGGCGTCGAAGCGGACGACGTGATCGGCACGCTGGCGAAAAAAGCCACGCAAGCCGGCTGGAAGACGGTGATCTCCACCGGGGACAAGGATCTCGCCCAGCTGGTCAATCCGCAGGTGACGCTCATCAACACCATGAATGACACCGTGCTGGATGAAACCACGGTACCGGAGAAGTTCGGCGTTCGCCCGGATCAGATTATCGATTACCTGGCGCTGGTCGGCGATACCAGCGATAACATTCCCGGCGTGCCCAAGGTCGGCCCCAAGACGGCGGCAAAGTGGCTGGAAAAATACGGCACGCTGGACGCGCTGGTGGCGCACGCCGACGAGATCAAGGGCAAGGTCGGGGAAAACCTGCGCCAGGCGCTTGACCAGTTGCCCTTGTCAAAACAGCTCACCACCATCCGTTGTGATGTGGATCTCGATGTCGATCTCGAGGATATGTCCGTTGGGCCGGCAGACAACGACGCCTTGCGGCGCTGGTTCGAGGAACTGGAATTTCGTACCTGGCTGCGCCAGCTGGACGGAACAGACAAGCCCGCCGATGCGCCGGACGCCTCGACAGAGGCGGATGATCCGGATACCGACTACCAGACTATCCTCACCCAGGCGGAATTCGATGTCTGGCTGGCGCGCCTGCGCGAGGCCGAACTGATCGCCTTTGACACCGAAACCACCAGCCTCGACTACATGCAGGCGGAAGTGGTCGGCTTGTCGTTTGCCGTTGAGCCGGGCCAGGCCGCCTACCTGCCGGTCGCACATGACTACCCCGATGCGCCGGACCAGCTGGACCGTGACGCGGTGTTCCGGCAGATCGGCCCGCTGCTCGCGGATGCCTCGATAGCCAAACTCGGCCACCACCTGAAATACGATCGCAGCGTGCTGGCCAACCACGGGGTGACGCTGAACGGCATTGTCTATGACACCATGCTCGAGTCCTATGTCATCGACAGTACCGCCAGCCGCCACGACCTGGATTCCCTGTGCCGGAAGTACCTCGGCCATACCAATATCACCTTCGAGGATGTCGCCGGGAAAGGGGCGAAACAGCTCACCTTCAACCAGGTGCCGCTGGATACCGCCGCGCCCTACGCGGCTGAAGACGCCGACATGACCTTGCGCCTGCACCGCAAGCTGTGGCCGAAACTGGAAGCCCTGCCGCGCCTGCGAGAACTCTACGAAACCCTGGAATGTCCGTTGATCCCGGTACTCGGCGATATCGAACGCACCGGCGTCAAGGTGGATATCGAGATGCTGAAGACGCAAAGCCGGGAGCTGGCCGAGCGCATGCAGGCGGTGGAGGCCGAGGCGCACGAACTGGCGGGAGAGCCCTTCAACCTGGGTTCACCGAAACAGATCCAGGCCATCCTGTTCGACAAGCAAAAGCTGCCGGTACTGGCCAAGACCCCCAAGGGCGCGCCCTCCACTGCCGAGCCGGTATTGCAGGAACTGGCGCTGGACTACCCCTTGCCCAAACGGATTCTGGAATACCGGTCGTTGAGCAAGCTCAAGTCGACCTACACGGACAAGCTGCCGCTGCAGGTGAATCCCCGCACCGGGCGTGTCCATACCTCCTACCACCAGGCGGTAGCGGCGACCGGGCGTTTGTCGTCCTCCGATCCCAACCTGCAAAATATCCCGGTGCGGACGGCGGAAGGCCGGCGCATCCGCCAGGCCTTTATCGCCGAAGCGGGCTGCATAGTGCTGGCGGCGGACTACTCGCAGATCGAACTGCGCATCATGGCGCACCTTTCCGCTGACGAGGGATTGGTGCAGGCCTTTGCCCGCGGCGAGGACATTCACCGCGCCACGGCGGCGGAAGTATTTGGCGTCAGCCCGGAGACGGTCAGCAGTGACCAGCGCCGCTCCGCCAAGGCCATCAACTTCGGGTTGATTTACGGCATGTCCGCCTTTGGCCTGGCTAAACAGCTGGGTATCGAACGCGGCAAGGCGCAACAGTACGTGGACCTCTACTTCGAGCGTTACCCCGGCGTGAAGGCGTATATGGAATCCACCCGCGAGCTGGCGCGCGAACAGGGCTACGTGGAAACCCTGTTCGGGCGGCGGCTTTACCTGCCGGATATTCGCGCGCGTAATGTACAGCGCCGGCAGGCGGCGGAGCGCACCGCGATCAATGCGCCCATGCAGGGTACGGCGGCCGATATTATTAAAAAAGCCATGCTGTCAGTCGACGAATGGATTAAATCCGCAGCATGTGACGTCAAGATGATCATGCAGGTACATGACGAACTGGTGTTCGAGGTGCCTGAGGCGGATATAAGCCGTGTCCGGCAGACAATTTGTCAGCGCATGGAAGCGGCGGCAGCGTTGTCGGTACCCTTGAAAGTCGATGCCGGCGTGGGGCGCAACTGGGATGAAGCGCACTAGACATTCGTCCAGTATTGACGGGCGAATCTCAAGTTAATACCGGATGATCCGTTGTGTATGTGTGTTCGAATTAGTTTTATTTATTGGCCATTGATCCACTACACATCGAGGGCTGATTTGTTCTATAGTTATCAGCCATAGAGCGAGTAAATCTTTTGTCGTTTTAAGCGGGGGCTTGATCACACAGTATCAATATCTGACACAAAGATTCATGCGTCCAACGACTGGAGCGTTGTTGGCATTACGCTCCCCGTTCGAAACATGAACGGGAATTCCTCCAACCCGGTTTCCCCAAGCCGGGTATTCTTAACCCCGGTGCTTCCCCCCCTTGCACTCCGGGGTTTTTTTTGTCCGCAGGAAATGTCAGGTATCTAACCAACTGTCAAGCCGGGCGCGAACCTCGTCTACCCCCTGCTTTTTGAGCGCGGAAAACAGCTGTACGCCGGCGTGCGGGTGGAATTCCGCCAGTCGCTTGCGTACCGCCAGCAGGCTGTTGGCGGCCGGGCCGCGCTTGAGTTTGTCGGACTTGGTCAGCAGAACGTGAACCGGCAGCTCAACATCCGCGCACCACATCAGCATCTGCTGGTCATAGTCCGTCAGCGGATGCCGGCAGTCCATCAGCATGACCAGGCCGCGCAGGGAGTGGCGGGACTGCAGGTAGTCGGCCATGTTGCGTTGCCACCTGGTTTTCATCGCCTCGGGGACTTTGGCATAGCCATAGCCCGGCAGGTCAACCAGCCGCTGACCGCTTGCCAGGATGAAGAAATTGATTTGCTGCGTGCGCCCAGGCGTTTTGCTGGTGCGCGCCAGCGCCCGCTGGTCGGTCAGCGCATTCAGGGCGCTGGACTTGCCGGCATTGGAGCGCCCGGCAAAAGCGACTTCAGCGCCACGGTCGTCGGGTGCGAGTGAGGCGTCCGGGACGCTGGTCAGGAAAGTTGCACTGCGGTAGTCGATAGCCATAACAGATATTGTCGCACACCCATGCAGGAGCAGGGTTCAGGGAATCCCTGAGGTGACGAATCCGGGAAGAACAACCCGTCATTGCACCCCAGGAGTACTTCCTCAGGATATCTTCGCCATCCTTCAGGGCGCGAGCGCAGCGCGGCAATCTCTCTGGGTAGGTTGCTAACCTGTCAGAGATTGCCGCGTCGCTCCGCTCCTCGCAATGACGAATTAATTCTGAGCTTCTGCCGCCGTCCGATGTCTAAGTATTTTATATATATAACAATCGGATAAGCGAAATGCACGGGTTCTGCACCATTTACCTTGGGCGTGTTTCCGGTTGACCCGAAACAAGCCCGCTGGTATACAGTTGGGCTCTTTTTTGGGTGGTGATCCGCAATGCGCGGGTGACGCTTCTTCCATCGCGTTTCTTGGAGAATGTAACGACATGAACAAGTGGCTTGTATTGGCAGCAACGATCTCACTGGCGACCGCGACAGCGACCGCCACGGCGGCGAAAGGCGACGCCACCGCGGGCAAGACAAAATCTGCAACCTGCGCCGGGTGTCACGGGGCGGATGGCGGCAGCGTCAACCCCGAATGGCCGAACCTGGCCGGTCAACACGCGAAGTACATCGCCAAACAGCTTGCCGATTTCAAGGCCGGCAAGGACCGCAGCAATCCCACCATGGCCGGTATGGTTGCCGCGTTGAGCAAGCAGGATATGGCGGATCTCGCCGCCTATTTCTCCAGCCTGCCGCGCAAGGTTGGTTCCGCCGACAAGTCCCTGGTGGCGGCCGGAGAGAAGATCTACCGCGGTGGTAACCCGGCGACCGGCGTTGCCGCCTGTATCGGTTGTCATGGCCCGACCGGCAGCGGTAACCCTGCCGCGAACTTCCCGGCACTGAGTGGCCAGCATGCCAAGTATGTCGAGAACCAGCTGCATGCCTTCAAGAGCGGTCAACGCAAGAACGACGCCGGGAAAATGATGCGCAATATTGCCGGAAAACTGAGCGAGGACGAAATCAAGGCCGTCGCCTCTTACGTGCAGGGTCTGCACTAGGCGGTTTGTGTCCGCATAAACCTTGAAGGGCGGCCCTCGGGCCGCCCTTTTTGTTGGTAGAATACGTACGACTGCGCGGGATTACCCTTCCCGGCGCTAAGGTATTTTTGTCAGGGTTGTATTCCTGTGGAGAACGGCAAGATGGAGAGGACAATGAAAAATGTATTTCGACTGTTGGTTTTGATGCTGTTTGCCCCTGTCGCACTGGCGGCCTGGGAAGAAGGGGTTAACTACGAAAGGCTGGCCGCCCCACAACCGACGGATAGCGGGGATAAAATCGAGGTGCGCGAATTATTCTGGTACGGCTGTCCGCACTGTTATCACCTGGAACCTGCGTTACGCGAATGGCTCAAGCACAAACCCGATGACGTCGCCTTTGTGCGCATGCCGGCGATACTCGGTCAGAGCTGGGAACTGCTGGGGCATGCCTACTATACCGCCGAGGTGCTTGGCGTGGTGGACAAGGTACACGAGCCGATCTTTGATCGTATCCACAAGGATCGCAAGCGCATACGCACGGTCGATGATGTCAGGGCGGTTTTCGTCGAGCAGGGTATTCCCGCCAATGACTTTAACAAGGGCTGGAATTCCTTTGCGGTGGTGACCAAGACCAACCGCGCAAAGCGTGTGCGTGACATGTACGGCATCAGCGGTGTTCCAACCCTGATCGTCAACGGCAAATACCGCACCAGTGCCACCCTGGCCGGTGGCAACGACAAGATGCTGCAGGTTGTCGATTACCTGATCGAGAAGGAACGCAAGGCATCGGCCGGGGATGCGGCAAAAAAATAATCGACATCACCCATCCGGCAGCGCAGGCTGTTGTTCAATGGAAATACTGACATGAACGCTGCACAGCTCTTTGTGAAATGCCTGGAAAACGAAGGCGTGGAATATATCTTCGGCGTGCCGGGTGAGGAAAACCTCGACCTGATGGATGCCCTGCTGGATTCGAGCATCCGTTTTGTTACCACGCGCCACGAACAGGGCGCAGCGTTTATGGCCGATGTCTACGGGCGCCTGACCGGCCGCGCCGGTGTCTGCCTGTCGACACTCGGGCCGGGTGCGACCAATCTGGTCACCGGCGTGGCGGATGCCAATATGGATCACGCGCCGGTCGTGGCGATTGCCGGGCAGGCGAGTACCAACCGGCTGCACAAGGAATCACACCAGGTGCTCGACCTGGAAAATATTTTCCGGCCGATTACCAAGTACACCTCGCGCGTACTGGCGCCTGAGGTGATACCGGAAGTGATCCGCAAGGCTTTCAAGGTAGCGCAGTCGGAAAAGACCGGCGCGGTGTTCATTGAACTTCCCGAGGACATCGCCAAGCTGCCCGCCGTGGCGAAACCCTTGCAGGTCAATTCGCCGTTTCCGCCCGAGCCGCCACAGCAACAGGTGGAACGTGCCGCGGTACTGATTTCCAAAGCGCGCAACCCGATGATCCTGGCCGGTAACGGTGTGGTGCGGGCCGGCGCCTGGCGACACCTGGCCGACTTTGCCGAACAGCTGAACATACCGGTAGCCAATACCTTCATGGCCAAGGGCGTGACGCCGTTCCGTAATCGCACCACACTGGCCAGCGCCGGCTTGCAGGCCAACGATTACATCAGCTGCGGTTTCAATCGCGCTGACGTGATTATCTGTGTCGGTTACGACCTGGTGGAATACCATCCTTACCTGTGGCACCCGACCCGTGATCGAACCATCATCCACATCGATCGCACCCAGGCCGAAGTCGACGAGCATTACAATGTCACTGTCGGTGTACTGGGTGACATCAAGCATACCCTGATGCGGATTTCCGAACTGGCAACGCCCCACCAGGGCCACCTGATGCGTCCGTTGCGCGAGGCGCTCATCGAGGAAATGAACCGGCACCGCGACGACACCGGCTTCCCGATCAAGCCACAGAAAATCATCTGGGATCTGCGTACCGTGCTGGAACTCGACGACATCGTGGTGTGCGACGTGGGCGCGCACAAGATGTGGATGGCGCGCATGTTCCGTTGCGAGGAACCCAACACCTGTATCATTTCCAACGGTTTCGCCAGCATGGGCATTGCCGTACCGGGTGCGGTGGCCGCCAAACTGGTTTCCCCGGACCGGGCCGTGGTCGCGGTGACCGGTGATGCCGGTTTCCTGATGAATTCACAGGAAATCGAGACAGCGATACGCCTCGAGGTACCGATCGTGATCCTGGTCTGGAATGACAGCGGTTATGGCCTGATCGAGTGGAAGCAGATGCACCAGTTCCAGCGCCCGTCGCACGTGAGCTTCAATAACCCGGATTTTGTCAAATATGCCGAATCATTCGGCGCCAACGGCTATCGTGTGGAGGCACCGGGGCAGTTACAGGATATACTCAAGGAAGCGCTCGCGCAGCCGACCCTGAGTATAATCGACTGCCCCGTCGATTATAGTGAAAACCTGAAATTAACCGAGCAGTTAGGCAACCTGGTTTGCCCGATTTGATAGCGATATGTCACCAACCGCCAATGCCGAGACCCTACGCGCCGCGCCCGGACGCACCCTGCGGTTGCTCAGCTACAACATACAGATCGGTATCCACACCCGCCGTTATGGTCAATACCTGACGCATAGCTGGAAACATGTGCTCAACCACCCGCAACGCTTCGATAACCTCAACCGTATCGCCGCGCTGATGAGCCAGTATGATGTTGTTGGCATTCAGGAGGCGGACGCCGGCAGCGCGCGCAGCGGTTTCGTCAATATCACCCAGTACCTCGCCAACGAGGCCGGCTTTCCCTACTGGGACGACCAGACCAACCGGCGCATCGGCCGCTTTGCACAACATAGTCTCGGCGTGCTGAGTCGTTACAAGCCCAGCGGTATCACCGAGCACCGGCTGCCGGGGCGTATCCCGGGGCGTGGCGCCATGGCGGTACGTTTTGGCGAAGGTGAAGAGTCGCTGGTGATCGTGATCGTACACCTTGCGCTCAGCCAGCGTGGCCGGATGAACCAGCTGGATTACCTGGGCGACCTTGTCAACCAGTACCGCCACGTCGTGTTGATGGGCGACATGAACTGCCGCTCGAACAGCGAGGAAATCGAACGCCTGATTGACCGCACACTCATGACCGAACCCTTGCATGGCATGAATACCTTCCCGAGCTGGCGCCCGAAACGCAACATCGATCATATCCTGGTAACGCCCACGGTACAGGTCGAGCGCGCCGAAGTACTGGATTATCCCCTGTCCGATCATCTGCCGGTAAGCATGGAAATTGTACTACCGGAAACCGTCAGGCTGGCCGGCGACGGAGACTAGGCATGGAGAACGACGACCAGGCACAGGAAGCCGAGCAGTGGAAAAAGAAGTACCTCGATTACCTGGAAGAAAGCGAGCGTAATGAAAAGCAGTGGAAGGCCAGTGACGAACTGCTGCGCAAAACCATCTCGCGCCTGACGCTGGCCGCCGACGGGCTTGACGACACACTCGATCAACAGTTGCGCGACCTGCGCGATGCCATCCGGGATCACAGCAGTACGGCACAGTTACGCGGGCACATCGATGATATGTCGAAGACCCTGGTGCGACTCGATCAGGTTGGGAAGCAGCGTCAGGAGAAAACGGATGCGCCCGCACCGGCCACCACTGAAGCATCAGGCGGTTTTCTGAAGCGGCTGTTTGCTTCGGCATCAAGGCGCTCGCCTGCTTCCACTACGCTAAGCCCGGACGGCGCCGTTTCCGGCGCCAATACCGTTTCCGGGGAAAGTGTGCGCGATATCCTGGTCCGCTTACTGGAACGACTGACACTCCCGGATGAATTTTCACAGCGCGTCGATCATATTCGCTCGCATATCCTGAAAATGGCTGACGGCGAACACTGGGACAGCGTACTGGGTGAAATCGCAGACCTGGTACAGGCCATCCGCGCCCAGTCACAAAAAGAAAAGCAGGGCATCGAGAATTTTCTCAAGCAACTCGGCGAACGTTTGCAGGAAGTCGACCGCCAGCTTGCACAAAGCGAAAGCTATTACGACGACACCCTGGATGCTGGGCAGCAACTCGATAGCCGCGTGCAGCAGGAAATCTCCGGTATCGGCGACAGTGTGCGCGATGCGACTGACCTCGGTCAGATCAAACAGGTGGTACAGACCCACATCGATGCCATCCTGACGCACATGGCAGGGCACCGCGAAGCGGAACAGCAACGCTATGACGATGCCAAGCGCGAAATCGCCGTCATGAATGCGCGTATGAAAGACATGGAAGCCGAGACCGAGGCCTTGCGTTCACGCATCGATGAGGAACGTTCACAGGCAAAGACCGACGCGCTGACCGGCATACCCAACCGGCTGGCGTGGGAAGAACGCCTGGAACAGGAAATCGCGCGCTGGAAACGTTTCGCGACACCGCTGGTGCTGGTGATGTGGGACGTGGACCACTTCAAGCGCATTAACGATCGCTTTGGACACAAGGCGGGAGACAAGGTGTTGCGCACCATTGCACATGTGCTGGCAGACAATGTACGGGAAACCGACTTTGTCGCCCGTTACGGCGGCGAGGAATTTATCCAGCTGATGACAGGTTCTTCACTCGAAGAATGTTTGCCCGTGGTCGAAAAACTGCGTAGCGCCATCGAAGCCACCGGTTTTCATTTTCGTGACGAGCGAGTGACGATCACCGCTTCCTGTGGCCTGACCGCCTACCGCGACGGCGACACGCCGGACCAGTGTTTCGAACGTGCCGACAAGGCCATGTACCGCGCCAAGCACGCAGGGCGTAACCGCTGCGTCAGTGACTGAGCGACAACACCTGCAACCCCACTCGTAGGAGCGGACTTGCCCGCAAACAGCCGCAGGTTCAATTCTCCAGACTCATCTCTTCCGCAAGGCCATCCGGCGTAAAATCATCCCTTATCTTGATGGTGGTTCCTGTTTGCAGTGCACCATAAAAAATAGATGAGCTAACACTGTTTTCTGCGGAATCGATAAAGCTGGTGTTGTTATCAGAAGTGAAAGTGATGCCGAGTACAGTGACACTGCTGTCGGGTACAAAGCTATCGATAGGCCCTTGCAGGATATCTTTGCTGGCGTTGGAGGCCACATCTCTGCGTAGTTCGGTCGCAATGAGCGTCCCCATATTCTTGTCAACAAATGCACGAGCCTGAATAAAGTCACCTACATTAATAAAGTTGATGTCAAGGTGATTGCTATCCAGCATCATATTTGGGTCAGGGTTGGTCATGTCTTCCATTTGAGTCTGGTTATTGGCTTGTATATCGAGCGTGCCATTACTGAAGGCCACCGTTACTGTATTACCGAGTACACTGGATACGATGGCTTCAACCCTGACCTCCCCGCCGCGCGCTTCAACCTTGCTTGCAATCAGTGTTGAACCACTAATAGTGCCTTCTACCTCAACCTTGAGGCCAACTGCGAGTTGTGACTTCAATGTATTTGGGCTAAATATTGCGGGGTTGGTGTTGGTATCGACCTGCTGACCATCAACGATAAAAGTACCCTGACTGCTGTTAATAGTTGTTATCAGACCTTCGATACTGACCTCGTCCCCGTCTGCGCCAATAGTATTTTCTTCAGGCTTTACGATCTTTGCATTGATTGCCAATGCGCCTGTAAGTTTGCCTTTGACCTCAACGCTGTCTCCGTTTGAAACCTTTCCTCCAGGAATTTTGCTGAGGTCAGTATTAGCGTCTGTCGAGACAGTAATATTGTTGACGCCGTTAACAATAAACGTACCGCCTTTACCCACGCCAGACGGGGCGCCAGATACAACACCCTTGATTTCTACTTGTGTATCGGGTTGTACAGTGCCTTTTTCTTTAACGTAGGTCGCGTGCAGCAGGCCCGTATTGTCGAGGAAACCGCTTACCTCAACAATATGGCCATTGATGTTGCTGGGTGAAGAGCTGAAGTTAATGTTGCCAGAAAACTTCGTCGAGGCTGAATCGATCAGCACGTTTGTATTTAGCACAGTAAATGTGCGGGTCACATCACCCGGTGCGAGTGCACTTAGGTTGCTGACAGGGCCATCAACATCATTATCAAAGATAATCTGTGTGGCATTGCCTTTTGTGCCGTTGATAGTTCCATCTACCTTGACCACCATGCCAAGTTGCAGGTTGTTCTGACAGTTCCCTGTGCTATCGGTGCCGTTAATAACGCAGTTGGCTGTATTGACATCAAAGAACTCAATCCCGTTCACAAAAATACTGCCAAACGCCGTGATGGTGCCGCTGGCTATCTGGCCCGTGCCGCCAATGCCGCCGCTGGCGACTGAACCACCGCCAGAGCCGCCACCGCAGCCTGCCAGTAAGACAGACAGGGTAATGAATAGAGATTGGAGTAATCGATGAAAAGCACGCATCACGGCTTCTCCCTTCCTGAGTCTGGTTCATAGTAGTAGATGCCGACGCTGACATAGCATCCGGCATCGGATTCTTCCTCGCTGACTTCGTGTTCCGTCAGCCAGGCGTCAAATTCTTCCAGCAGCAGCTGGGATTTTTCCGCTGCAAGGGCCTTGAAGGAGTCTATGGCATCCGGGCGCACACGGTAACTGGAGACTTTGCGTTGAAATCTCAGCCGGTCTTCGGGCGCCGTCAGGTTGTGGTCGATGGTGGCGATCAGTTCGGCGCTGTCCTTGCCGAGGATATTCAGTTTATCTGTCGGGTCATTGCCCGGCAGGTAGGCTTTTTGCACCAGCCTGACCTGGTGGTCCTGTTTCTCCACACTACCGGCCGTGGTGAGCACCGTGAGCATGGACTGGGTAGTCATGTCACCACTGTATTCCCGGACCAGTTCGGCGAAGGTATGGCCGTCGCCCTCGATCGCCAGGACGGCGGGATTGCCGGCGTCATCCTGGAAGTGCGGGTCATTGACCCAGCCGGAGATCACCCGGACCGCACGGTTATAGCGTTGTTCGCTGGCCCCCGATTCGGCATCCTCGAGTTCATGCAGGCGGCGGGTTTCCTTGCGCGTCAGGCCGGTGAGCGCGGATACGCGCGAGACAGTTTGTTTCTTGCCTTCCGGCGCGAAGTCCTCGAAGGCGACATCCACATAGGTTTTTTTGGCAAGCTCGGCAAAGCTTCCGTAAGCGATGCCATTACGGATAAGAATTCTGACCAGCGGCCTGAGCAGCGTCAGGATAGCGCGTGACAGGGTCTGTTGAAGATTCTCGGCCATAGTGGGACTATATTCCCAAATTCGTAATATGTCAAGGAAATGACGCCTGGATAAGCCGCCACATCCCGAGGTATTACCTTATACCCGCCTACCATACATGACTCCGGGGTATGCTGGCTAACCCGGTAAAGGTACGCTTTATCACATCGATATTTAATAAAAAACAGTCGACTAAAAATATAGAGTAAACTATTGTTTACTGCACCGAGCGGCGCCAGGGACCTGTTCAGGGGTTCCCTTATAATTATTGTAATATCCAAATATAGAGTATCATCTAAATATGACTGATCTGAGAACCCGAAAAGCCGCACGAACCCGCCTGGCACTTGCGCGCGCCCTTTCCGGCGCCCTTGCTGACCATCATCTGGCTGACATACGCGTCAAGGCGATTTGTGCCGAAGCCGAGGTGTCCGAGGCAACCTTTTTCAATTACTTTGCCCGCAAACAGGACCTGATGGCCTACCTCGCGCACCTGTGGTTGCTGGAACTGGGCTGGCATGTCCAGACGGCGGCCGTCAGCCTGCGCGGACTGGCCGTCATCGAAAGGTTGTTTTTACAGGTGGCGAACACCTGTGAACGCCGGCCGGGGGTATTTCGTGAACTGCTGGTGTGGATGGCGCGTGGTGGCAGCCTTGATCCGGCTGTCAGCCTCGGCCCGGTGGAAAAGCAACTGGCTTTCCCGGACCTGGACCGGATTGGCGATACGCCGGTCAGGGGGCTTGATGCCTTGTTGCTGACACACCTTGAAGCCGCCATCGCAGATGCTGAATTGCCGCCCAATACGTTGGTCCCGCTTACCCTGGCCGGGCTGCTGACAATCCTGCTGGGGGTGCCGATGACGCTGCTCTCCCATGACCCGCAGCGGGTGGCCAGTCATTACCGGCAACAGCTGGCCCTGTTGTGGGCAGGGGTACGCGCGGCCAGCGGGGTGAGCTAGAGTAAGGCTATGACAAAGCGCGAGACCAGTGACAAGGCGACTTATGTCCGCAGATTGCCGGAATCGGCAATCTTGCTGCATCGCTCACACTATGTGATGCGCTGGGGCGACATGGACGCCTTTGGGCACCTGAACAATGCCATGTATTTCACCTATTTTGAGCAGGTGCGCGTGGACTGGCTAATGTCGCTCGGGATAACGCACGACCTGGTACTGGCCAATGTCTCATGTACCTTTTTGCATCCGTTGAGATTTCCGGCAACCATTGAGGTGGAATTGTATGGCGGTCCCCCGGGCAAGCACAGTATGGACAGTTATTATTTACTGCGTAACCGGGATGACGGGAACACCTTGTGCGCCATCGGACACGGCGCCATTGTGTGGTATGACCACAAAAACGCCTGTGCGATACCGGTTCCTTCCGTGGTGCGAGAGTCCCTGAATGGAGTTGTTTGATACCCACTGTCACCTCAATGTTGCCGCATTCGACGAGGACCGCATGCAGGTATGGCAACGCGCGCAGGAACAAGGCGTCAGGACTATACTGGTCCCCGCGATCGACGCCGCTCACTGGGACGGTGTGCTGGCACTTTGTGAGGCGCAAGCCGGGTTGTACCCGGCGCTGGGCTTGCACCCGATGTTCCTGGAAAACCATCAGTGGGAAGATATTGCCCGGCTGGAGGAATATGTCGCAGCGCACCGGTTGCTGGCCATTGGCGAGATCGGCCTGGATTATTACCTGCATGAACCGGACCGGGACAGGCAGCGGCAGTTGTTCGAGGCGCAGCTTGCCGTGGCGCGTGATGCAAGACTGCCGGTCGTGCTGCACGTGCGCAAGGCGCATGACGAGGTGTTGTCCTGCCTGAAGCGAACCCCGGTTAACGGGGGCACAGTGCATGCTTTCAATGGGAGTGAACAACAGGCCAGGCAGTATATCGACAAGGGGTTCAAGCTGGGTTTCGGCGGCACCCTGACCTGGGAGCGGTCACGAAAAATCCGTGCGCTGGCGCGCAGCCTGCCGCTGGATGCCATCGTGCTTGAAACGGATGCGCCGGATATGGTGGTAGCGCAGCATGCCGGTGAGCGTAACAGTCCGGAATATCTGGTGTATTGCTTGCAGGCCCTGTCCGACGTGCGGGATCAGGCGCCGGAGGAGGTTGCACAACAGACAACCGCCAATGCGCGGTCGGTATTCGGTTTGTCATGAGCCGGGATGATCAACGCTTTGCGGGTATTGCCCGTTTATATGGCAAGACGCCGGCACAGTGGATCGCCGCGATGCGGGTATGTGTAATTGGTATGGGCGGTGTCGGTTCATGGGCCGTTGAGGCCCTGGCGCGTAGTGGCGTGGGCAAGCTGACATTGATCGACTACGATGAAATCTGCCTGAGCAACATCAACCGCCAGGTACATGCACTGGAAAGCGCCGTTGGCGAGAAGAAAACACAGGCGATGGCCAGGCGTGTCCGTGATATCAACCCGCAATGCAGTGTAACCATCATCGATGATTTTATTACCGACCGTAACCTGTTCGAACACCTGCCACCGGATAAACCTTTTGACTATGTCATCGATGCCATCGACAGCATCCGTTTCAAGGCTGCGCTGATCTATCACTGCAAGCGCAACAAAATACCGGTCATCACCACTGGCGCCGGCGGCGGGCTTAACGACCCCACGCAGATACAGGTGCGCGATCTGTCACGTACCTTCAACGACCCACTGGCGGCCAAGGTGCGCGCCGAACTGCGCGCCAGGCACGGCTTTTCCCGCAACACAAAACGCTACTTCGGAATCGAGTGCGTCTTCTCCGCCCAGCAACAGGTCTACCCGAAAGCCGACGGCAGCGTCGGGCAACAGAAACCGGGCATACACGGTGTACACCTGGATTGCAGTATGGGGTATGGATCAGCAACCTTCGTGACGGGAACCATGGGTTTCGTGGCCGTCGCACGTGCGATTGAAAAACACCTGCGGCGTTGTCACCGCAATACAGAGCACCCCCCAATTCCCCATTCAAAGTTGCTTTAAGTCAACATTATAGAGCTTTGAGTGGTTTAAAAATAACATTATCCAAGAGTTTTTCTTTGACGGTCGATACTAATCGTGCTAGGTTATTTTAAATCCTCTTAGATTGCTTATATGTTGCATTAAAGAAACATGCCAAGGACTAGCAAAATTGCTGAGAATCCACCCTTTGCGGTGGAGCAGGCTCTGAAACGGCTCGGGGATAACATCCGCACGGCGCGCCTGCGCCGCAAGCTGCGGCTGGAGGATGTCGCCGAGCGCATGGGTATCTCCCGTTTTACCCTCTCGGACGTGGAAAAAGGTAAGCCGACAACGGCTGTTGCGGCTTATTTAGGCGCATTGTGGGCGCTGGGCCTACTCGATCAGCTTGAAGAGGTTGCCGATCCCGACCGCGACGAGGAAGGCAAAATCCTGGAGCGGTCCAGAGCCCCCAGGGTCGCCCGCACCCGAAAGGCCCTGGACAATGACTTCTGAGCGCGAGTGCTTTGTCTATATCGTTCTTCCCGGCACAACCGAATTCGTGACGGCGGGTCGGTTTCGCCTTGCCGCAAACCGGGCCGGCGACAGGGTCGGCGAGTTTGTCTATGGCCGTAAATATCTCGAACGCCCGGATGCGGTCGAGCTGGACCCCATCGAGCTCCGTCTGGCTTCACGTCCCTATGAGACCGCCCGGATGGAAGGCTTTTTTGGAGCTATCCGCGACGCCATGCCCGACTATTGGGGCCGCCGCGTGATTGAAAAGCACTCAGGCCGCACGGTGCTCGATGAATTCGACTATCTCATGGAAGGGCCGGACGACCGGGCCGGAGCCCTTGGATTTGGTCTCGGCATTGAGCCCCCTGCCCCGCGCCGAACCTTCAATCGCACGTTGGACCTGGAGCGTCTTCAAGAAGCTGCGGATGCGATCATTGCAGATGCTCCCGATCTTGCCGCTTCGGCGGCCGCCCAGGCCCAGGAACTGATCGACCCAGGCACGTCGATGGGCGGCGCACGCCCCAAGACTGTCGTGCAGGATAATAACGATTTGTGGATCGCCAAGTTTGGGACACAGCACGACCGCTGGAACTATCCACGCGTCGAGCACGGGCTGCTGACCCTCGCAGGACTATGCGGATTGAACGTCGCCGATAGCCGCGTTGAACCCGTAGCCGGACGCGATGTTCTCCTCGTGCGCCGGTTCGACCGCGATGTGGTCCCTACAGGCTACAGAAGACATCGCATGGTCAGCGCCCTGACCCTTCTCCAAACGAGCGACGACCAGGCCGATCGGGCGCGCTGGTCCTATCTCCAGCTGGCAGACGAACTAAGACGCATCAGTGCAAGCCCGGAAGCAGACTTACGCGAGCTTTACGCGCGCATGTGCTTTAACGCGGCCGTCTCAAACACCGATGATCACCCGCGTAATCATGCCGTGCTTGCCAGAGACCGGACGTGGCGCCTGAGCCCGGCCTTTGACCTGACGCCAATGCCGGCGGTTGCAGAGGATCACCGCGACCTCGCTATGATGTGCGGGAACTCCGGCCGCTACGCCAATAAAGCCAATCTTGTCAGTGGTCACGGGCGCTTTTTGCTAAGTGAAGAAGATGCCATAGCGATCTTTGACGGGATTGCAGAGACTGTCCGCGCGCAATGGCGCGCGCAGATGCATCGCGCCGGTGTCAGTGAGCGAGATTGCGAAGCCATTAGCAGGGCCTTCCTTTATGACGGTCTCTTTAATGACTTCGCGGCCTGACATGCCCCGCCCACCTGGTGCGGCTCGGGATCGCCGCGCAGTTTGCTCCTTGCGCAGTGATGCTACGGACTCTTCACCAATATAATCATCCATCTTGAAGATAATAAGATGGCAACAGTGCTTAGTGTCTTATCTGGTCGGAAAATGGCGCGCCCGACAGGATTCGAACCTGTGACCCTCGGCTTCGGAAACCGATACTCTATCCAACTGAGCTACGGGCGCGTGTCGAAATGCGGGCGAATGATACCGCCAACCGGGCGGCTGGCGCCAGCGTCAATCGGTGGGGGAATCAGGCCTTTTCGTCAAACAGGGCGCCGATCATTTTATCGGCGGCCTTGAGTACTGCAGTCGAGGCCTGAACCTGGAGCTTGTCCAGTTGCAGCCCGATCATGGGTTCGACCAGGTCGGCGGGGTTGCCGCTGTCGAAACTGTCCGCACTGGCGATCTGCGCGGCGTGTTTGTTGGCGCTGGACAGGCCGCGCTGTATGCCGATGAGAGCCTGGGACAGGGCGCCGTCAATTTTCATGATCGATTCTCCTCACGCTACCACATCGAGCAGGTCGCCGATCGGCGTTGCCGGGTGGCTGGCGGCCTGGATACGTTTTGCCTGGGGTGAGGCTTCAGCGGCCTCGCTGTCTGAGGCGCCATGTTCCGATTCTGTCTGTTCACGTCGTGCCGCAGCGGCTTTGTGTGTTGTCCGGGGCGCCTGCTGGCTTTCCTGGCCTGAGGGTTGTACCGGCGCGCGGGCCGCTTCCTGCTCGGGCTTGTTGGCTGCCGCTTCAGCGGCCTTGGGGTTGTCGACCGGGCGTGTGGTGGTCTGCTCGACGGGCTTGTCGAGCGGACGCTGGTAGGACGTGGTCGGGAGGGCTTGTGGAAACTGTGCATTGACGTTCATGGCGGTTACCTCGGGGCGCTCCGCCCGCCGTTTGCGTTCCCTCAGGTTGTCTAGCGGCCATGACCTCGAAACCTTTAAGGTTTGCAGGGGTATTTGTTTCAGGAACAGGCGGTTATCGCTATACTGCCAGCCCGGATTTCCGGCCGAGCCGCTATCCGGCAAATGAAATGAGCCTGGACACGCTGATTAATCCGTCATTGCGAGGCGCGGTAGCGCCGTGGCAATCTCTAACCGGTTAGTGCCCGACCCGAAGAGATTGCCGCGCTTCGCTCGCAATGACGTGTATTTCCGATTAATCAGAGTTGCTCTAATTAACTGTATTTTGGAGAATTAATGTGATTAAACAAGTTTCAGCTGTGGCTATGATCACCTTCGGTTTCGCGCTGGCGGCGCCGACCGTATACGCCGACGATGCGGCCCCCGAATCAAGCCTCGAGGCCAAGATCCTGGAAAATATCAAGCCGGTAGGCCAGGTCAATGTGGGTTCGGCGCCGGCAGCCGCTGCCGCCGCGGCGCCGGCCGCAGCCGCCGCAGCCCGTTCGGGCAAGGATATTGTCACCGGCACCTGCGTGGCCTGTCATGGCACCGGCGTAGCGGGTGCGCCCAAGCTGGGCGACAAGGCGGCCTGGAGTCCGCGCGCTTCCAAGGGTGTCGATGGCCTGCTGAAGAATGCCATCCACGGCCTGAATGCCATGCCGCCGCGGGGTACCTGTGCAGATTGCTCGGATGACGAGTTGAAAGGCGCCATCGAGTACATGCTGAAACGGGCCGGCCTGTAATATTCAGGACAGCATACCGCGCAGTTGCGCCAGGTGCGCCTGCCCACGCTGCTTTTGTTCTTCCGGGTTTTTGCGGGTGCCGGGCTTGTCCCATTTCACATCGTCCTGCGGAAGTTCCTGGAGAAAGCGGCTGGGCTCGCGGCTTTCCCATTCACCGGCGCGACGGCGTTTGACGGCGTAAGTCAGGCTGAGTGTTTTCTGTGCGCGGGTGATACCCACGTACGCCAGTCGGCGTTCTTCATCAAAGTTGTCTGCCTCGATGGCGCTGCGGTGCGGTAGCAGGTTTTCTTCCATACCGACCATAAACACGTGCGGGAACTCCAGCCCCTTGGCGGCGTGCAGGGTCATCAGGCGAACACAGTTCTCGTTCCCTTCATCGTCACGGTCCAGCCGGTCGAGCAGGGCGATGCGGTTGACCCGGTCGGCGAGCGTCATGTCGGTGTCGCTTTTATCGCCCATGCGTTCCAGCCAGCTGATCAGTTCATTGACATTCTGCAGGCGGCGTTCGCCCTCGTTGGGGTCTTTGGCGCTGTCGAACAACCAGCTGTTGTAGTCGATATCCTGTATCAGCCGGTGAATGACCGGCATGGCTTCGCCGCGTTGCGCTTCGTCGGAGAGGTCTACCACCCATTGCGCAAATTCCCGCAGTCGATTCAGTGCGCGGGTGTTTAACACCGTGGACAAGTCATCTTCGAAGCAGGCTTCCAGCAGACTAAGTTGCCGCTGTGAAGCAAAGGCGCTGAGTTTTTCCAGCGTGGCCGCGCCCAGTTCACGGCGCGGGGTATTGACCACGCGCAGGAAGGCGCGGTCATCGGCATCGTTGACCAGCAGGCGCAGGTAGGCAATCAGGTCTTTCACTTCGCGGTACTCGAAAAACGACGTGCCGCCACTGAGGTGATAACTGATGCTGTGTTCGCGCAGGACTTTCTCGAAGTTACGCGACTGGTGATTGCCGCGATACAAAATCGCGTAGTCGCTGTGTCTTGCTCCATGCGTGAACTGGTGGTGAAGTATTTCCGATACCACGCGCTCGGCTTCATGCTCGGCGTCGCGGCAGGCCAGTATTTTCAGTGGCTCGCCATAACCCAGTGTGCTCCATAACTGTTTTTCAAACACGTGCGGGTTTTTTGCGATCAGGGTATTGGCGCATTTCAGGATGCAACCGGCGGAGCGATAGTTCTGTTCCAGCTTGATAACTTTCAGGCGTGGAAAATCGTCTTTCAGGCGATTGAGGTTTTCCGGGTTGGCGCCGCGCCAGGCATAGATGGACTGGTCATCGTCGCCCACCGCAGTAAAAGGTGTGGTCTTGCCAACCAGCAAGCGCACCAGTTCGTACTGCGCGGTATTGGTGTCCTGGTATTCATCCATCAACAGGTGGCGGATACGTCCCTGCCAGTGTTCACGTGTGGCGGTGTGTGCCTGCAGGGCCAGTACCGGTTGCATAATCAGGTCATCGAAGTCGAAGGCATTGTAGGCTTTCAGGCTGCGCTGGTACTCAGCGTAGAGGACGGCGGCGGCCTGTTCAAATTCATCAGCAGCCTGTTTCAGCGCCTGTGGCGGCAGTAACAGTTCATTCTTCCAGTCGGAAATACGGTTGCGCAGGGCGTCGTTATCATAGGCGGCGGTGTTTTTGCGCAGCAGTTCATCGATCAGGTGCAGGCTGTCCTGGCTGTCGAAAATGGAGAAGTTGGCCTTGTAGCCGAGCTGCCCGGCCTCGCGGCGCAGGATGCGCATGCCAAGGGTATGGAAGGTGGAAACGATCAGGCCCTTGCCGGTATCTTTGCTCAGTAACTGGTTGACGCGTTCGCGCATTTCGCGCGCGGCCTTGTTGGTGAAGGTCACGGCGATGATGTGTTTTGCCGATACCCCGCAGTGGTCGATCAGGTAAGCGATCTTGTGGGTGATGACGCGCGTCTTGCCACTGCCGGCGCCGGCCAGCACCAGCAACGGGGCTTCGGTTTCGCGCATCGCGGCTTTTTGCTGGGGGTTAAGGTCAGGCACGCAGGGCAATACAGATAAGGGAACAACGCATGCCGGCATTGTAGCGAGTCCGTACGCAAAGCGTCAGCTTGAAAATGTACCGCATTCGTGCCTGCATGGCAGCGTTCCCGCCTAGTCAACCAGGTTGTTGTCGGGACAACGGTAACCGCAGGATTCCTGGAGGTGAGTCGTGGCGACGCGGGGTTTGTCATCCAGGTCGGCAATGGAGCGCGCCACGCGCAGGATGCGGTGGATGGCGCGCGGTGACAGCCGGAAACGTGTCGCCACCTTGTCGAGTAACTGTTTTTCGGTTTTCCCCAGGCCGCAGACCTCGTCCAGCGCAGCGAGCGGTAACTGTGCATTCAGTGAGCCGCGTGCCTGCTGACGCGCACGGGCAGTCATCACGCGCCGGCGTACCGTTGCGCTGTCTTCGCCAATTCCGGTCTCGAGCTGCCGCCACGGCAGGCGCGGCATGTCCACGTGTAAATCAATGCGATCCAGCAGCGGCCCGGAAACCCTGGCGCGGTAACGCTGTACCTGTTGCAAGGAACAACGGCAGTCGTGTTCACTGTCGCCGTGATACCCGCACGGGCAGGGATTCATGGCGGCGATAAACTGGAAACGCGCCGGGAAGTCGGTCTGCATGGCCGCGCGTGAAACCGTCACCATGCCGGTTTCCATCGGCTCGCGCAGCATATCCAGCGCGTGGCGCGGGAATTCCGGTAATTCGTCGAGGAAAAGCACACCGTTATGCGCCAGTGAAATCTCCCCCGGCCGTGGCGTGGAGCCACCGCCGACCAGTGCCGCCGCCGTGGCGTTGTGGTGCGGCGCGCGGAACGGGCGGGTACGCCAGCGGCGCAGATCGACAGGTTTGCCGCAGACAGATAATACCGCGGCGGATTCCAGCGCCTCGGCTTCGCTGAGTGGCGGTAACAGTCCGGGCAGGCGGCTGGCCAGCAGGGTTTTGCCGGTACCGGGCGGCCCGATCAGCAACAGGTTATGGCCGCCGGCGGCGGTGATCTCCAGGGCGCGGCGCGCCCGCGGCTGTCCACGCACATCGACCAGGTCGGGCAGTTCGGGGTCGACTTCATGGGAGACAGACAGTGCATCCGGCTGTGGCAGGGGTTCCAGTTTGCGCAGGTGCTGACAGATTTCGAGAAGATGTTTGGCCATCAGGCTGTGCGAAGGGCCGGCCAGGGCTGCTTCGGCGGCGTTGTCATGCGCGCAGATCAAACGGCGTTGCGCCTGGCGGCTGGCCAGTGCGCCGGGCAGTACGCCACGTACCGGACGTAAGCCGCCACCCAGCGCCAGTTCGGCAACAAACTCGTAGCCGGCGAGTGTGTCGTCGGGTACCTGCCCGGAGGCAGCCAGAATGCCAATGGCAATTGCCAGGTCGTAGCGACCGCCCTGTTTGGGCAGGTCGGCGGGGGCGAGATTGACCGTGATGCGCCGTGCCGGAAATTCAAAGCCGCTGTGCAGCAGCGCACTGCGTACCCGTTCGCGGCTTTCGCGTACCGCCGCTTCCGGCAGGCCGACAATGGAAAGTGCCGGCAGGCCGTTGGAGAGGTGAACTTCTACGGTGACCAGCGGGGCGTCGATGCCCAGTTGGGCGCGACTGAAAACGATAGCAAGTGACATGACTCCATCCCTGGTAGTTCTGTGCCCGAATGGTATCCATACCATTCATGATTTACCGGACTGCTCCTACGAATTCGGGGTGCCCGGTTTCTCGAGTGCGGCAAGCTGTTTTTCCAGCTGCTCGATCCTGGCGCGTGTACGGGCCAGCACTTTGGTCTGTACATCGAACTCTTCCCGCGTGACCAGGTCCAGCTTCGCCAGCGCTGCCTGCACGGTGGCGCGCAGGTTTTTTTCCACATCGGCGCGCATGGCCTTTGCGGCAGGCGGCATGGCGTCTGTCAGGCGTCGCGTCAGGTCGTCGAGAAGTTTGGGATCCAGCATGAGCGCACCATAAACCAGGGAGGGAGGCCGCGTCCAGCCATCGGTCAGTGATGCACCATTAATGTGCACCAAAGCGGTGCGCACTGGAAGCAGGCCCCGGTTTGGTGCATGCAAATGTCGTAAAATAAACACATTAGTATGTAACCGATTGTTTCTATTGTTTATTTAAGTCTGGCACAGGAACTGCAACCGCATGGCTACGCTCGAAGCCGTTCATTGGCGCCAAGGGTGAACGAAAAGATTGTTCCTTTAGATAGCAAAGACAATATTGATGGATACAGGAGTCCAAAACATGAAATTTGCAAAAACTGTTATAGCGACCGCACTGATCGCATCCGCCGGTGTAGCTCAGGCTGAAATCACCGCTAATGTGAGCGCAGTGACCAATTACTATTTCCGCGGCATTACCCAGACGGCCGACAGCGCCGCCGTTCAGGGTGGTTTTGATTACAAGCAGGAATCGGGCTTTTATGCTGGCGTGTGGGGTTCCAATGTTGATTTTGGTGGCAAGGAATCCACCGAGGTAGATTT
>JALWRY010000153.1 GCA_027080445.1 Thiohalobacter sp.
GTGTACTCGAATCCGGCTGGTACGTACTCGGGCGGCAGGTTGAGTTATTCGAGAATGAATTCGCGAGCTATTGTGGTACGAAGCAGTGTATCGGTGTCGCCAATGGCCTGGATGCCCTGTTTCTGATCCTCAAGGGCTATGATATTGGAGAAGGGGATGAAGTTATTGTCCCGGCCCACACCTTTATCGCGACCTGGCTCGCCGTCAGTCGAACCGGGGCGAAACCGGTGCCGGTGGATCTGCTTACGGATACCTGCAATATGGATCCCGGTTTGCTGGAAGCGGCAACCAGCGAAAGGACAAAAGCGATTGTTGCCGTGCATCTCTATGGGCAGTGTACGGATATGGACCCGGTTAATGCCCTGGCGGTGAAGTATGGCCTGAAGGTCATTGAGGACGCCGCACAGGCGCACGGCGCACGTTACCGGACAAGGCGGGCAGGGTCGTTGGCCGATGCCGCGGCATTCAGTTTCTACCCCGCCAAGAATCTGGGGGCATTCGGGGATGGCGGCGCCATCACGACAAATGATAGTGCCTTGTGTGAACGGCTAAGATACCTGCGCAACTACGGCTCCAGCAAAAAATATATCCATGATCACCTGGGCTATAACTCGAGGCTGGATGAGTTGCAGGCGGCGGTGTTGAGAGTCAAGCTGGAAAAACTGGATGAATGGAACCAGCGACGGGACAGCCTGGCCCGCTATTACCTGGAACAACTCGACATACCTGGCCTGGTATTGCCATCGGTGCCGGCGTGGGCGGAGCCTGTATGGCACCTGTTCGTTGTGCGGGCAAGGAACAGGGAGGTCATACGGAAGCAGCTTGAAGAGAAGGGTATCGAGACAATGATTCATTACCCGGTTCCACCTCACCGGACAAAGGCCTACCTTGACGACTATCGAGATTGTGCGCTGGAAAACACGGAAGAGCTGGCAGACGAGATATTCAGTCTGCCAATAGGACCTCACATGAGTCACGCTGATGCCGACTATGTCGTGAATCAGTTTTCGGGACTGGTATTGGCGTGATTCCATATATTGAATATTTCAGCTCATTCCAGCACGGTTGTTTAATATGTATTTTTCCGCGGGCCAGGAAGACTGCCCAGGTTTTTTTATAAGGTTTATTGGTGTGTTTTGACTGCAAGACGGAGTTCCTGATGGGAAAAAATAACAAGCGACTGGTTATTGTTGGTGATGGTGAGTTTGCAGATATTGCTTATGAGTATTTTACGTATGATTCGCCTTATGAAATTGCCGGCTTTGCTGTTGAACGGGAGTATCTAAAACGTAATAGTGTTCATGGTCTTCCAGTGGTTGCGTTTGAGGATATCCAGGATCATTTCCCGCAAGAGAAATACATCTTGTATGTTGCAATAACCTACACTGGATTAAATGGCGTGCGTAAAAGGCTCTACCTGGAGGCAAAGGAGCAGGGCTATTCTTTCGCAAACTATATAAGCTCAAGAGCCTTTGTCTGGAGGACAGCAGAAATTGGCGAGAATGTTTTTATTTTCGAGAACAATGTTATTCAGCATGGATGCAGTATAGGTAATAATGTTGTCCTATGGAGTGGTAATCATATCGGGCACCAGACTGTTGTTCAGGATCATGTGTATATTTCATCGCATGTTGTAATTTCAGGGTATTGCAATATTGGCCAGCGGACTTTTATCGGCGTGAATGCAGCGTTTGCCGATGGGGTTGATGTGGGAGCAGACAGTTTCATTGGTATGGGTTGTGGTGTGGTCAAGAATCTTGATGGTGGATTTGTCTATACGGGCATGCCTGCTGTAGCTTCGAGGACGCCTGCAAAACGCTATATGCGAGCAAAGGACTAGAAAGTTGGCCTGGAAGAAGAAGGGACTGATATTTTGCCCTGATGGCCGCTATTCATGGGCATTGCATACAATGCTTACTCCGACACCAGTGCTCAGGGAGGACGGAATTATCCGCATATATGCAGGAATGCGGGATTCGGATGGTGTTAGTCGTATAGGCTATATTGACGTTCTCGCCAATAACCCTCTCAAGGTTGTGCGTGTGAGTAGCAGACCTGTGCTTGATATAGGGAGGCCGGGTATGTTTGACGACAACGGTATGATTCTCGGTGATGTTCTTCGGGATGATGATGGTACTTGGCGGATGTACTACGTTGGATTCCAGTTGGGGGTGAAACATAAATTCTCAGCCTTCAGTGGACTGGCAATCAGTACCGATAATGGCGAAACATTTGTACGTCTACAGGATTCGCCAATTATGGATCGTACGGAAAATGGTCTGTTTATAAGGGCCATTCATTCAGTTTTGAAGGAAGACGGGGTATGGAAAATATGGTATTCGGTTGGATGTGGATGGCGGGTTATTAATAGCGTTCCCTACCCGGAATACTATATCAGGTATACGGAGTCCGTGGATGGGGTTACTTTTCCGGATAGAGTAGGTGTTGAATGTGTTAATACTGCAGAGAACGAATACCGCATTGGGCGGCCCAGAGTGCGTAAACGCGATGATGGTGTCTATGAGATGCGTTACACCTTCGATACGCTGGATAAGAAGTATACAGCTGGATATGCAGAGTCGGTTGACGGTATAAAGTGGGATCGCATGGATGACAGGTCAGCCATAAGGTGCTCATCCTCTGGCTGGGATTCGGAGATGGCCTGCTATCCGTGCGTACTGAACCTGGGGGATAAGAAGTATATGTTCTACTCCGGAAACAATATGGGTGAAACCGGTGTTGGCTTGGCTGAATGGGCCGAGGACGACTGATGGCGGAATGTATGGATTTGATTATTGAGCCCCATACCGAAGATCATGATGATAGCTGGGATATGTTTTGTGAAAAGGCATATATGGCAACGTTTCTACATACTCGAAGGTTTCTTTCGTATCATGGGGACCGCTTCACTGATCTCTCGCTACAGGTAACGATGGGGAAACAGATTCTGGGAATCTTCCCTGCTGCACTGGATCCTGTTGACCAGGGTTGTGTAGTCAGTCACCCCGGCATTACTTATGGTGGCCTTTTGCATGCGGGAAAGTTACGTGGAGAAAGCATGGTTGAAGCGCTGCACGCAGTGTGCTGCTTTTACCGGGATAGCGGTTACGACAGGCTGGTTTATAAAACAGTCCCGCTGGTTTACCATCAGGCACCTTCAGGTGATGATTTGTATGGCCTGTTTAGGCTAGGGGCCCGCAGGTTTCGTTGTGATTTATCCTGTGCAATTGATCTTTCAAACCGCTTACCACCAAGTGGGCGACGTAAGCGGAGCCTGAATAAAGCCAGGAGGTCCGGTGTTGAAGTGCGAACTGCAGATCGTACTGAGATATCCGGGTTATGGCATGTGCTGGAAGAAAATCTTGGGCGTAAACATGATGTGCATCCTGTTCATTCCCTGGATGAGATCATAGGGCTTGCAAACCGTTTTCCGGGTAGTATTGAGTTTGTTATCGCTCTACTGGATGGGAATATCGAAGCCGGTGTGGTCCTGTTCAGAACGCCAACGGCATTTCATGCCCAATATATCGCTGCAAGCAAGCTCGCTAATGCCAATTCGTTACTGGATGCTGTATTTGACGATTGTATCAACAGAGCTGTGGAAACAGGTGTGCGCTATTTTGATTTTGGTGTTAGTAACGAAGACCAGGGTAGAGTGTTGAATCGTGGTCTGTATGGTTTCAAGTCAGAGTTCGGCGGTGGCGGGATAGTTCATGAGTTTTATGAGATAACCCTGAACTGATCAGAAATTGCCAGATAACAATCTTCAGGTAGTTGACCGGGTCACATATGAATACTCCCCAGCCGCTGATCAGCGTTTTGATCCCTTCCTATAACCACCAGAACTATATTCGGGCGACAGTCGAGAGTATCCGCAGCCAACCGTACCGGAATATTGAAATCGTCGTTGTCGATGATTGTTCCACTGATGATTCGCGTAAGGTTCTGGAACAACTGTGCGGCGAACCGGGTGCGCCGATACGGCTGTATTTTAACGAGCAGAACCGGGGTGTGGTTCCTACAATAAATTCCGCGCTCAAGCGCGCGCAGGGTGACCTGGTCGTACTGTTTGCATCAGATGACCTGTTCTGTGCGAATCGTTTCGAAGCCCAGTTAGGCCAGTTTTCAGGAAACCCGGATCTGAAGATCGTGTATGCCAATGGAAGGGTGCTGAGAGATGGTGAAATGGGCGGGCAGTTGCATGATGCCAGGGTCTGGGAACTGCTGCGCAGGACACCGGATGAAATCCGGCAGTATCTGTATACTCACACCAGCCCCCTGTTTCTCCAAACGGCGCTGATAAAGCGGTCACTGCTGTTGTCGGTTGGGGGGTTCGACGAAACTGCCCTTGCAGATGACTGGCTGATGAATGCAAAATTCTTTTCAAGCATGCGCAGTAACCGTGAGTATGCGTATGTGGATCAGGATGTCGTACTCTATCGGCACCATGATGCCAATATACACAGGGATTTTACCCGTCAGAGTTCTCTCAAGCTGGAGTTCATCGAAAGATTTACACCCGGTGAGTTAAAGTCCGAGGGGTTTTCAAATATTCACTATGATCTTGCCAGGCTGGCGCTTAAAAATAACCTGAAGAAAACCGCGCTGAAGCACTTTATTGCGTCGCAGCAGGCCCAATTCAGTATGAAACGGATGAAATTTATCAGCAAATATTTGCGCCGGGTATGTTCATGATCGCCCCCTGTCAGGATGTTGTATAGTGATCCGGGAACTGCTTCCAAAGAAAAAGTAGTAGGCTATGAAACGCTATGAAACATGAGTAATAACAGCACGCCCGCCCGGGTCGCCATAGCCGGCGCAGGCTTCTCCGGTGCAGTGATTGCGCACAAGCTTGCCCGGGCAGGCTTCCGTGTGGATGTTTTCGAAAAACGGGATCATATCGGTGGTAACTGCTTTACCTACCGGGACAGTGAAACCCGTGTCATGGTGCACCAGTACGGGCCGCATATTTTTCATACCAACCGCGAGGATGTGTGGGCGTTCGTCAATGAACTTTCGGTGTTCAGGCCCTATATCAACCGGGTCAAGGCGGTTTCACAAAACCGCGTGTACTCCCTTCCGGTCAACCTGCATACCATCAACCAGCTCTACGATACCTGCCTGAATCCCGCAGAGGCAAAAGCCCTGATTGAGTCCGAGGCGGATCACACGATTACAGACCCTCAAACCTTCGAGGAGCAGGCGCTGCGTTTTGTCGGGCCACGGCTTTACAAGGCATTTCTGTACGGCTACACCAAAAAGCAATGGGGCTGTGAGCCGAGCGAGTTGCCGGCCAGTATTCTCAAGCGCCTGCCGGTCCGTTTCAATTACGACGATAACTATTTCTCCCACCCCTTCCAGGGTATGCCGGAGGAAGGCTATACGCCCCTCTTCGAGGCCTTGCTAAGTCATCCTGATATCACTTTGCACCTGGGTGAAACCCTGCCGAAAGATCATCGGCAGTGTTATGCGCAGACGTTCTTCTCCGGTGCCCTGGACGCGTATTTCGACTATCAATGCGGCGATCTGGGCTACCGCTCATTGCGGTTCGAGATGGCCCGGGGCGAGGGTGATTACCAGGGCTGTGCCGTAATGAATTACTGTGATTTTGATGTGCCTCATACCCGGGTCACGGAGCACAAGCATTTCGCGCCCTGGGAAACACACGAAAAGACGGTCACCTTCACGGAGTACAGTTTTGCCGCAGGACGTTCGGATACGCCTTTCTACCCGATCAGGCTGGCAGCCGACAAGCACAAGCTGGCGAAATACATGGAACTGGCCCGGCAGGCAGCCAAGGTCACCTTTGTGGGGCGTCTTGGCACCTACCGCTATCTCGATATGGATCAGACCATTCACGAGGCACTGCTGGCGGCGGACAAATTTATCGCCTGTCACAAGCTGGGGGAGGCTATGCCGGCCTTTGTGGTGTCGCCGCTGGGTGGGTAGGCCTGTTTCTTAAAGGCAACTAAACGGAATGCCGACCAGATTTTCTTCATATTGTGTAACGCGTTCTGCATTATTGATGACGATGCCGAGTGGGCATTGCCGTTCACGGACAAAATCCCGTATTCCACGTAACGATTTTGATGTGATTTTTTGCCCGTATTTGATTTCAATCGGCAGTAGTCCGAACTCACCTTCCAGAACCAGGTCTATTTCAGCGCCGCCCCCGGTTCGGTAATGATAGTAATCATGGGAGATTCCCTGCGCGGCCAGACCGCGCAGAATATTCTCTATTACCATGGATTCCCACGAGCGCCCCATCTGCGGATGCGCGATGAGCGAATCAAGGTCATTCAGGTGCAACAGGTAATGAAGCAGGCCGGAGTCTCTTAGATAGCCTTTAGGATGTTTTATAATTCGCTTGGACGCATTTTTTTCATACGCAGGTATGTGCCGCCATATGAATGTTCCATGTGCAATCTGAAAATATTCACGTACGGTCGGTTGAGATACACCCAGCGCACGTGAAACTTCCGAATAATTGATAATTGTTCCATTCAGATGGCTTAACATTTGTATGAAAAGCCGATATTTCTGCCGGTTGATGCCGGGAAAGAGTTGCAGGATGTCCCGGTCAATATAGGTTTGGGTGTAGTTTTGCATCCATAGTTTGTGGAATCGTGTCTGGTTTTTTATCCAGGGTTCCGGATAGCCGCCCTGTAGCCAATAGTTGAATAATTGGGGTAGCTCAACGCGTGGCTGGAGCGTCAGTAATTTTGCGAGGCTGTCGGTTTCATTGATGGCCTGAAAAAAACTGGAAGGAGGTTTCGCGCAGGCCTCGGCAAGATTGAACGGCGACAGTTCCAGAATGGCGACTCTACCGGCCAGGCTCTCTGAAATGGCGTGAAGAAGATCGGGCGAGCTTGATCCGGTGATGACAAATCGACCGGTCTGTTGTCTGTCTGAATCGATGGCAACACGCAGCGCCGGGAAGATATCGGGCAGCTGCTGAGATTCATCGATGGCGACATGGGCGCGATTCAGTCGGAAGAACAGGTCAGGGTCTTTGGCGATCTGGTCGTAATCACTGCCTTTTTCAAGATCATAGGTTTTCCAGTTGTTCGGGAGTTCCTGCAGGAGTGTCGTTTTGCCGCATTGGCGTACACCAATGATTGCAACGCAGGGGAAAAGCGTTAAAAGCTCACGAAAAAGCGGTGTAGCGTGTCTTTTCATACCATGTAATATTAATCAATACATTTGAAAATGCAAGGTAATAGTTGGTGGTATGTCTGTTTGGAGTGCTGCGGTGACTGTGTTTGTGTAGTTACCTGATACGCAAACATGTCGCTATATTAAATTACATAAAAACAAATAGTTATTTGATTACTGGTGTGCTTTATGGGC
>JALWRY010000154.1 GCA_027080445.1 Thiohalobacter sp.
CTTGCCCTTGCCTTCGACCTGCATCTGCAAAGCCAGGTCGCGTGCACCTTCCATGCCCTGCTCACGCGTCACCGAAATGATCCCGGCGCCGAACACTTTCATAACCTGGCGACGTTCCACACTCATGTTTTCCGGCATGATCAGCTGCATGCGGTAACCTTTCATGGCGGCAACCATCGCCAGTGCAATACCGGTATTGCCACTGGTGGCTTCGATCAGTGTATCGCCCGGTTTGATCTCACCGCGTTCCTCTGCATGACGGATCATGCTCAACGCAGGCCGGTCTTTCACGGAACCGGCCGGGTTGTTGCCTTCCAGCTTGACCAGAATCCGGTTGCCGGTATCACCCGGCAAGCGCTGCAGACGCACTAGCGGCGTGGCGCCGACAAATTGTTCCAATGTGGGGTAATCCATACTCATTCCTGGTAAAGGTCACATGCTGTCATTATGTCCGAAAGCGGGGTTCTCCGGGTACCGGAAATAGCCATATGTCCATATAAAACTGTCGACTGTGACCACCCGACACACGTCACAATTCAGTGAATCCCGCTGGCCGGGTTTCCCCCCTGTGCTAGGCTGACAGGTAGAGGTGTGTGCTGCACGCCTCTACAACCAGTGTAGCAAGAACGACAAGTCGATGATTGACAAAGAGAAGCTACTCGCTAGTCATCATGGAAAGTCATCCACAGGGAATGAAGACAATGCTGCCGCCGAAAGGCTGATCCGGCAAACGGGACGCTATTTGCGCCTTTTGCACATTACCCATGAAGCTATTATCTGTGTTGATGAACGCTGTAAGGTGCTTATCTTCAACCAGGGCGCGGAACACCTGTTCGGCTACCACCAGGATGAAATACTGGGCGCTTCCGCACATCGGTTGTTGTGCCCGAAATTTCGTCATACCGACAAGCATCGTCTTGGCGTACTGGCGCGTATTGCACGGGACAATCACATTGGTTTCAATACCGACCGCATTATCTGCAAACGCAAGAACGGCGAACGCTTCCCGGCCGAAGTCTCACTGTCGCAGACCGCCCTGCCCGGCCGGCACCTGTATACCCTGGTGGTACGTAATGCGACGGAAAGGGTACGTGCCGAGGAACAACTGGCACACGCCGCACGCCACGATGAACTCACCGACCTGCCAAACCGCACACTGCTTAAAGACCGCCTGAGCGCCGGCATTGCCCGCGCACAACGCTACCAGCGCAAGCTGGGCGTGGTCTTCCTGGATCTCGATGATTTCAAGCCAATCAATGACCACTATGGCCATGAAACCGGAGACTGCCTGTTGCAGGCCGTGGCGAAACGCCTGCGTGACACCATGCGTCAATCGGATACGGTTGCACGGGTGGGTGGCGATGAATTTATTGTCTCGCTGGAGCAAATCAAGACGACGGATGACGCCATCGCCGCGGCGCGCAAGCTGGACAGCGCCTTGAGGCAACCCTTCAGCCTGCTCGGTAAGCAAATCAGCATTTCCGCCAGCATCGGTATCGCGGTGTATCCCGATCACGGCAATGACCCGGCCACGCTGTTACGGCATGCCGACCAGGCCATGTATTCAGCAAAAGCCACACACCACAACCCGCAACTGTTTCAGCAGAGCGGCTGACTCGCTGCCAACATCAACTGTTTCATTTCCCGCACGGCATTACCCAGGCCGGTAAACACAGCGCGCGCAATAATGGCATGGCCGATATTCAGTTCGCGTACCGCCGGAAGCGCCGCAATCCGCTGCACATTATGGTAGTGCAGCCCGTGCCCGGCATTGACCTGCAAACCCAACTCATCGCCCAGGGCAACGGCCGCATGAATCTTCTCAAATTCAGCCTCGACCTCGGCTGCTGTAACCGCGTCGGCAAAATGCCCGGTATGGATTTCAATACAGGGGGCGCCTACGGTCCTGGCAGCTTCGACCTGTGCCGGATCGGCATCGATAAACAATGACACCCGTACCCCGGCCTCCGCCAGTTGTGCACAGGCATCCTGCATGCGGCTGAGCTGGCCGGCCACATCCAGTCCACCTTCGGTAGTCAGCTCTTCGCGACGTTCCGGCACCAGGCAACAGTCGGCCGGCCCGAGCCGCGATGCGATGGCAAGCATTTCTTCAGTAACCGCCATTTCGAGATTCATGCGGGTTTGCAACACATCCTTCAGTATCTCTACATCACGCTCCTGGATGTGCCGGCGATCCTCGCGCAGGTGTAGCGTGATGCTGTCCGCTCCCGCCTGTTCCGACTCGATAGCCGCCTGCACCGGATCGGGGTATCGCGTCCCACGCGCCTGGCGCAGGGTAGCGACGTGATCGATATTGACCCCCAACAGAATGGTACTCATGAAAAAACTCCCTCACCCGGCAAACCGGCTATTTTTTCGCAAATAATTCCCGTGATTTCAACGGTTTCCCGCCAAGATACAGGTTCAGGGCAGCTCGCATCAAGCGTTTGGCGTCCCGTAACACAGCGGGTTCGATATCCTGTTCCTGCGCCAGCGCCAACAGGCTGCTGCCCGGAAACAGGAAACCCCGGCTACCCGGCGCCACTTCGACCGGCCCGGCTTCGAGGTGGTAGTCATACACCCGGTCGGCCTGTACCGGCTCGCCGGATTGACAATCGCTATCCAGCAACAGGCCATAACCGGTTTCCTGCAACAAGTGTTTTTCAAACAGGCGCAAGGTCAGTTCGATATCCCCGGGCCGGTTCGACAAGTTCTGCAAGGCCTGTTCGTAACGGTGGAACAGGGCCGGATGCGGGTCGTGGCGCACCATCAGGCGCACCAGCAGCTCGTTGAGATAGAAGGCGCTGTAAAAGGCGGCGCCCGTCAGTTCAAAGCCCAGGCCATCGGCTTCAACACCGGTTAATGTGCCCAGCTCGCCCCGTTCGCTCCATGACAGGCGCAGGGGACGAAACGCCTGCAGTTCACCGCGTCGACGTGAGCGTGGCGCACGTGCACCACGCGCCACCAGCCCGACCCGACCGTGTAGCGGGGTGAAAATCTCCAGCAAGGCACTGGTTTCCCGGTAGGGCCGCTGGTGCAGTACAAAACCATGCGCCAGCTCGACGCGTGCACCCAACCCCGTTGCCGCGGCCATCTCAGCTGTCCTGGTAACCCAGGCTGCGCAAGGCGCGGTCATTGTCCGCCCAGCCTTCCTTGACCTTTACCCAGAGTTGCAGGAAAACTTTCTGACCAAAGGTCTTCTGCATGTCCTCACGCGCCTCCTTGCCAACAGCCTTGAGCAAGGCGCCCTTGCGCCCGATCACGATCGGCTTGTGGCTGCTCTTTTCCACCCAGATCAGGGCATGGATATGCAGGACCTTTTCTTCCTCCCTGAAACGCTCGATCTCTACGGTCAGGCCATAGGGAATTTCTTCACCGAGTTTACGGAACAGTTTTTCCCGCACCAGTTCGGCGGCAAGAAAACGTTCACTGCGATCGGTGACCTGGTCTTCGGGATAAAAGGGCGTGGAGACCGGCAGGTGCCCGCAAATGGCGGCTTCCAGTTCATCCAGGTGATCGCCCCGCCGGGCACAGACCGGGATGATAGCGGAGAAATCTCCACGTTCCGCCACTTCCTGTATAAACGGAAGCAAGGCTGCCTTGTCCGTCACGCGATCAATCTTGTTGATCGCAACAATCACCGGGCAGGACAGGTGTTTGAGTTTTTTCAGCGTCCACTCGTCATCATCGTGCCAGTGCGTACCGTCCAGCACGAACACCACCACATCGACATCTTTCAGGCTGTCGGTCGCCGCACGGTTGAGATAACGGTTCATGGCGCGCGGCTGCTTTGCGTGCAGGCCCGGCGTATCGACAAACACAATCTGTACATCCTCGTCTGTCTTGATACCCAGTATGCGGTGCCGGGTTGTCTGCGGGCGTCGTGAGGTAATGCTGATTTTTTGCCCGATCATCCGGTTCATGATGGTCGACTTGCCGACGTTCGGGCGACCGACCAGGGCCACGTAACCACTCCGGAAATCAGACACGGGCTTCCACCTGGTCCAGCATGCGTCGCGCCGAGGCCTGTTCTGCGCCACGCCGGTTGCTTCCTTCACCGGTCACCGACAGGTCAAGATCCACTACCCGGCAGGCCACGACAAAATGCTGCCGGTGCGCCTTGCCGGTCACCGAGGTCACCTCGTAGACCGGCAAGCCCAGGTGACGGGACTGGAGCAGTTCCTGGAGCAGGGTTTTCGGATCTTTCAGTTCATCGGCGGACGACAGCCTGGCGAGCTTGTCGGTAAACAGACGATGGATACAGGCGTGACAGGCTTCATATCCCCGATCCAGCAGGATAGCACCGAGTATCGCCTCCAGTGCATCGGCAAGAATCGAATCGCGCCGGAAACCGCCACTTTTCAACTCGCCGGAACCCAGCCGCAGGTAATCGCCCAGATCCAGTTCGCGGGCCACCTCCGCCAGCGTTTCACGCTTCACCAGGCTGGCGCGCAGGCGGCTTAACTGGCCTTCACTGGCCTCGGGAAATTTCTCGAACAGGCATTCGGCGATCACGAACCCCAGCACCGCATCGCCGAGGAATTCGAGGCGTTCATTATTGCGGCTACCGGCGCTGCGATGGGTGACCGCCGCTTCCAGCAACGCCGGCTGCCGGAATTCACAACCCAGCGAACGGACCAGGCCGTCCAGCGTACGTTTCAATGGCTCGGCACCTCAACCTGTTTATTGAAACTGGCGACGATATCGAGATTGGCCATCAGGTGCTCCCGACGTTCGTACTTGATCGAAATCCGCGTGACACCCTTGTCCTTGCTGATCTTCAGCAGCCTGGGGGAAACCCGGCGCACATCGTTGATATCAAAACGCTTGGTGACGACACTGATAATGGCGGCACGTGACTTTGAGCCAATCCCCGGCTCATGGGTCAGTGACTCAAAAACAGATGCTACCTTGGAATACTCCAGGTAGATGGGGACCAGGCGCAGGGTGATCAGGGTGAAAAATGCGATCAGGCCCATCACCAGCAACCAGCCGATTGCGGTCATGCCCCGTTGGTGATGCCATGTCTTCATCGTTGTTCTCCACACACTAGTTAATGGAGTCACCGATACGATCCCAGGCGATACCGCCCGCCGCAGAATCCCAGTTCATCCAGATCATGAATGCCTTGCCGACCAGGTTCCGGTCAGGCACAAAGCCCCAGTAGCGACTGTCGTTACTGTTGTCACGGTTATCGCCCATCACAAAGTAGTGTCCCGGCGGGACCACCACATCCGCGCCAATACCGCTGACACGTGGCAACACCAGAATATCATGCTCCACCTTTCCAAGGATTTCGCGGCGCAGGCTGGCGCCGGACATGGACAGGCCGGAACCCTTGCCAATATAGGTACCCTCGGGAATCTGCGCAACTTTCTTGCCATTGATAAACAGGGTCTTGTTCCGGTACACGATATGATCGCCGGGCACACCGACCAGGCGCTTGATGTAATCAACGCTCGGGTTCTTGGGAAAACGGAATACCACCACATCGCCACGCTGTGGCTCACCGATATCAATCACCTTGCGGTTCAATACCGGCAGGCGAATGCCGTAGGCATATTTGTTGACCAGGATAAAGTCACCGACCAGCAGGGTCGGCATCATGGAACCGGACGGGATACGGAAGGGTTCGACCAGGAACGACCGCAGCAACAGAACCGCCAGGATGACCGGGAAGAAAGATTTGGCGTACTCGACGACAGTGGGTTCCCTCGCCTCCCCGCCTTCCGCTTCCGCCCGCTGCCGGCGCTTCGGCGCCCACAACACGGCATCGGCCAGCCAGATTAACCCGGTGATGAATGTCGCCGCGACCAGTATGGCCGGAAAATCAAGATTCATGTTATTTTTTCCCTACTTGTAGCACGGCGAGGAAGGCCTCCTGCGGAATCTCTACCTTGCCGAATTGTTTCATACGTTTTTTACCGGCTTTCTGCTTCTCCAGCAACTTGCGCTTGCGGGTAATGTCGCCCCCGTAACACTTCGCGGTCACGTTCTTGCGCAAGGCCTTTACCGTGGTACGCGCAATAATCTGTGAGCCAATCGCCGCCTGGATAGCTACATCGAACATCTGCCGGGGGATGATTTCTTTCATCCGTTCGGCGAGATCACGTCCCCGGCTGTTGGCAAACTCACGATGCACGATCACCGACAGGGCATCGACACGCTCACCATTGATCAGCACGTCCAGTTTGACCAGCGAGGCCTGCTGGAAACGCTCAAAGGTATAGTCAAAGGAGGCAAAGCCCCGGCTCACTGATTTGAGTCGATCGAAGAAATCCAGCACCACCTCGCTGAGCGGCAACTCGTAGTTCAGCGACACCTGGCTGCCGAGGTATTGCATATTGCGTTGCACACCGCGTTTTTCCACGCACAGCCCGATGACGGCGCCGAGATAATCCTGCGGGACAAGGATATTGGCCAGGATAATGGGTTCGCGGATTTCATCGATCTGGTTGACCGGCGGCAGACTGGCGGGATTGTCGATTTCCAGCACTTCACCTTTGGTATTCAGCACCTGGTAGATCACCGTGGGCGCTGTGGTGATCAGGTCGATATCGTATTCGCGCTCCAGCCGCTCCTGGACGATTTCCATGTGCAGCATACCGAGGAAGCCGCAACGGAAACCGAAGCCCAGCGCCGTCGATGTCTCCGGTTCGAAGTGCAACGAGGCGTCATTCAGCCGCAACTTCCGCAGCGCCTCACGCAGGTCTTCGTAGTCGTCGGACACCACGGGGTACAAACCGGCAAACACGCGGGGCTGGACCTTCTGGAAGCCCGGCAGGACCTCATCGGACGGCCGATCCGTCAGGGTGATCGTGTCACCCACCGGCGCACCATCGATTTCCTTGATGCCGGCAATCACGTAACCCACATCACCGGCTGTCAACGCCTCTCTGTCAGCACGGTGCGGGGTAAACACCCCGACCTTTTCCGCCAGGTGATCACGGCCGGTTGACATGATGCGGATTTTTTTACGCCGTGGCAGCGTCCCCTGCATGACGCGCACCAGCGAGATCACGCCGACGTAGCTGTCAAACCAGGAATCGATAATCAGCGCCTGCAGTGGTGCGTCCACATCACCCTGCGGCGGTGGAATCCGTTCAATCAACTGCTCCAGCAGTTCGTCGATGCCCAGGCCGGTCTTGGCGCTGACCTCGATGGCATCGGTCGCGTCGAGGCCGATCACATCCTCGATCTCCTGCTTGACGCGGTCCGGCTCCGCCGAGGGCAGGTCGATCTTGTTCAGCACGGGCACCA
>JALWRY010000155.1 GCA_027080445.1 Thiohalobacter sp.
ACTGGTCACCCAGTTCCGACTTGGTGTCAACCGGCACTCAGGCATTTACTACCGCTGGTTCAATGAGATACCTGCCCTGCTGCTGATCGCGATTGTACTGCTCGCCGTCCTCCGCCCTGCTATATAGGAGCGGGCTTCCCGCGAACCAGCGGATTCGAGCAAGTACGCTGATCGCGGGCAAGTGAATTCGAATAATGTAAATACGAACTATTTGCGTTTAGTTTAATTTTCCCTATAATGCCCAGCCAATCGATAACAACCGATACCGAGGGAAAACCGCAATGAATCGCTCACGAAAAACCGGCATCACCCTTGCCGCCGCCCTGATGACCACGACGGCCGGCGCCGCCCAGCTACCGTCTCCTGAAGTCATGTGGAAAATCATCCAGAAACAGCAACAGGAAATCGATGCGCTGAAGGCCGGGCAAAAAACCACCGATGAGAAAATCGAAGCCACGGCCCAGGCGGTAGAAGAACAAGGCAAAGCCGGCACGCAGGAAGGTACTCTGCTCAGCAAAAAAACCCATATCGGCGGCTATGGCGAGATGCATTACAACAACCTCGACAGCGGCAACGAAATCGATTTTCACCGCTTTGTGCTGTTCTTCGATCACCAGTTCAGCGACCGGCTGCGCCTGTACTCCGAACTCGAAGTCGAGCATGTTATCTCCGAGAGCGGCAGCAATGGCGCGGTGGAACTGGAGCAGGCCTATCTTGAATATGACCTGACAGCCAACCAGCATGCCAAAGCCGGCCTGTTCCTGGTGCCTGTCGGCATTCTCAACGAAACCCATGAACCACCAACGTTCTACGGCGTGGAACGCAACCCGGTTGAGAAAAACATCATTCCCACGACATGGTTTGTCAACGGTATCGGCCTCAGTGGCGAAATTGCACCGGGCTGGCGCTATGACCTTGCCGTGCATGAAGGACTCAAGACTTCAGCCGGCAATAACTTTGCCATACGTAAAGGTCGCCAGGAAGGCAGTCAGGCTGATGCCAATGACCTGGCTTCAACAGCACGCATCAAGTGGACCGGTATCCCCGGCATAGAACTGGCTGCCACGGTACAGTACCAGCAAGACGTCACCCAGGGTACGGTAGCCAACGCCGGTAACGCCTGGCTGTATGAAGCACACGCCGATATTCAACGCGGGCCATTCGGGCTGCGCGCCCTGTATGCCCACTGGGATCTGGATGGCAGTGGACCGAAAGCCCTTGGCGCGGATAAACAGGACGGTTTCTATATTGAACCCTCCTATAAGATCACACCGGCCTGGGGCGTATTCGCCCGCTACAATCAGTGGGACAATACCGCCGGCCACAATGGCAATAACAGCGAGAAAACACAGTACAATGCCGGCGTGAACTACTGGCTCCACCCCGATGTTGTTTTGAAAGCCGACGTGCAAATGCAGGATAATGACAGTGCAAAGAACGACAACGGCTATAATCTCGGTATTGGCTACCAGTTCTAGGGAGGCGATGATTCATTGGTCATTGCGTCCCCCGTCATTGCACCCCAGGAGTACTTCCTCAGGATGTCTTCGCCATCCTTCAGGGCGCGAGCGCAGCGCGGCAACCTCTTTGGATAAGGCGCTAACCGGTTGGAGATTGCCACGGCGCTACGCGCCTCGCAATGACGGGAGTCCTGACCATGTCGACAGGAACCACACTGTGCATACATTAAAATGCTTTTTGCCACTGCTGGCACTGTTGTTCTGGCTGCCAGTCGCCGCCGATGACACCGATGCCGTGG
>JALWRY010000156.1 GCA_027080445.1 Thiohalobacter sp.
TCCGATGTCGTGCCGACATGGATTGAAATCATGGGCTTGCAGCCGGCGAGAGAAATGAGGGGACGCTCCGTGCTGGAGTGGCTGCCTGACGGGGTGAAAGACGGGGCCACCGTCAGCGCGGAGGCGGAGGCCTGAGCCAGGTCCCCCACAGGCAGGGTGGGCGGTTTACGGCCCGGCTTGCCTGCCTGCTGCTTGTTGCCGTGTTTTGCGGTTTCCTGCCCCCTGTCAATGCCGGCGAAGATGCGGCCGCGAGGACGCGTGAACTCGATGCCTTACGGGCCCGCATCCACGATCTGCAAACCCGGCTGGATGCAAGGCGCCAACAAAAAACCCGCGAAGAGCGCGCCCTGCGCGATATCGACCGTGATATCAGTCGTACACAAAAAACCCTGCACCAGACCGAAAGTCGCCTGCGATCCGTGCGTCGCCAGCTGTCCGGCCTGCAACGAAAACGGAAAGCGGCAAGCCAGGCGCTTTCTGCACAACGCGAACAACTGGCGCATGAAGTTCGCAGCGCTTACGCCATGGGCCGGCAGAAACAGGTCAAGCTGCTGTTGAACCAGGAGCAGCCCGAGGCGGTCGGACGCATGCTGACCTATTTCGGCTACTTTTCACGGGCAAGAGCAGAGAAGATCGATGCCATGCGGGCCTTGCTGGAGCGCCTGCAGGTATTGCAGGGAGAAATCGAACAAAAGAAAGTCATGCTGGCGGAATTGCGCGGACATCAGAAAGCACGTGTGACACAGCTTGCGGAACAGAAATCGTTAAGGACGCAGGCCATTACCGCACTCAACCGGCAGCTGGCCAGACAGGGTGGCGCATTGAAGCGGCTCCGGGTCGATGAGCAGCATTTACAGGAACTGGTGTCTTCACTGCAGGACCTGCTGGCCGATATTCCCGCCGATGCCAACCGCAACAAACCCTTCGCTGCCCTGAAAGGAACGTTACGCTGGCCCACGCGTGGAAGGCTCAGTGAACGTTTCGGTGCGCCGCGTGGCGATAGCGGCCTGACCTGGCAGGGCGTACTGATTGCGGCGCCGGAGGGCGGCAAGGTGCGCGCCGTCGCGCAGGGTCGCGTGGCATTTGCCGACTGGATGCGAGGTTTCGGCCTGTTGCTGATTATTGATCACGGCGATGGCTACATGAGCTTATACGGGCATAATCAGGCTCTCTATAAGGAAGTGGGCGAATGGGTCGATAGCGGTGAGGTGATTGCAACATTGGGCGCCAGTGGCGGTCAAAATCGGGCCGGCCTGTATTTTGAACTGCGCCACAAGGGGCATCCGGTCAACCCGCGCAAGTGGTGCCGGGGAAAACCCTTAAGAGTGTCGGGTTAACCATGGCGGTTTTGGCCATACCCTGCCCGGCTATGGTATGGTCGGCATTGTTTTGAAGCCAACCCCTTGTAAGGCTTTTATTATTTATCCATTTTGAGGCGACATTGAAGTCGCCAGGTCAGGTTTTTAATGAGCGTGAAACGACAAAACATTTTTCTGGTGCTGATCGGGCTTACCATCGGCATTTCGGTTTCGATCGGGCAGGGCGTTTTCGCCGAGCGCCAGGCACCGGCGACGGTGCAGGGCCTGCCGGTCGGTGAACTACGTACGTTTGCGGATGTGTTTGGTCGCATCAAGAACGATTACGTGAAAGATATTGACGACAAGAAGCTGCTGGAGAGTGCCATCCGCGGCATGGTTGCCGGGCTTGACCCGCACTCCGCCTATCTCGATCGCGAACAGTTCAAGGAACTGCAGGTTGGTACCACCGGCGAATTTGGCGGGCTGGGTATCGAAGTCGGCATGGAAGACGGCTTCGTGAAAGTGATCTCGCCCATCGACGATACCCCGGCGCAACGCGCCGGCATCAAGGCCGGTGACCTGATCATCCGCCTGGATGATACCCCGGTGAAAGGCCTGACACTGAACGATGCCGTGAAAATCATGCGCGGCAAGCCGGGTTCCATCCTGAAACTGACCGTGGTGCGCGAAGGCGTTGAAAAGCCACTGAAGATTGATATCAAGCGCGATATTATCAAGGTCAAAAGCGTCAAGAAGCGGATGCTTGAAAAAGGTTACGGTTACGTGCGCATTTCGCAGTTCCAGTCCAAAACAGCTGAAAACATGGTCAGCGCCATCGAGGATCTGAAAAAGCAGGCCGGTGGCTCGCTGAAAGGCCTGGTGCTGGACCTGCGTAACAACCCGGGTGGGGTACTGAACGGCGCTGTCGCTGTTTCGGACGCCTTCCTCAAGAAGGGCCTGATTGTTTATACCGAAGGCCGGGTCAATGATTCGCGCTTGCGTTTTAACGCCACGCCGGATGACATCCTCAACAGCGCACCACTGGTTGTGCTGGTCAACCGGGGTTCGGCTTCCGCCTCGGAGATTGTTTCCGGCGCCCTGCAGGACCATCATCGCGCCATCATTGTCGGGACGCAGACCTTTGGCAAGGGCTCTGTCCAGACCATTCTGCCATTGAGTAACGGTACGGCGGTGAAGCTGACGACGGCGCTCTACTTCACGCCTTCCGGGCGATCCATTCAGAACGAGGGGATCAAGCCCGATATCGAACTGGACCAGGTGCGGGTATCCGCCGTCGAACAGACGTTTGATCCAATCAAGGAAGCCGATCTTTCCGGCCACCTGAGCAACGGCAACGGACGAAAAGAGCCGAAAACGGATCATAAAAAGAAAGCGAAGAAAGCCTCCCTGGCGCAAAGCGACTACCAGCTCTACGAAGCGCTTAACCTGCTTCGGGGTCTGGCGATACAAAGGGAACACATGTAATGAAGAAAATAACCGGCCTCTGGCCGGTTGTTTTTTTACTGGCCGGGTGGATGCAGCTTGCACAGGCTGCAACACCCGGGCGGCCTGCCGTACTCATCAGTATTGTTATCGATGACATGGGCAAGCGCATGGAGACCGGGCAACGCGTTCTTGCCCTGCCCGGCCAGGTGGCCTGCGCTTTCCTTCCCCGCGCAAAGCATACGCACAAACTTGCCGAACGGGCGAACCGCCAGGGCCACGAGGTGTTGTTGCACCTGCCCATGGAGAGTGTCGATGGTCGTCCGCTGGATGCCGGTGCAGTGACACTGGCCATGACCGAAAACGAGTTTGTCCGCACCGTACTGGATGATCTCGGCCGTGTGCCACATGCCAGCGGGGTCAACAACCACATGGGCAGTCTGCTGACCCGCCACCCCGGTCACATGCGCTGGCTGATGGAAGCCATGCAGCAGCGTGGCCCGCTGTTTTTTGTCGACAGCCGGACAACAAAGGCCACCGTGGCCCTGCAGCTTGCGGAAGAAAACGGCATCCCGGCCACCCGCCGTAATGTCTTTCTCGATGACAGCATGGACCCGGAAGCGATTACCCTCCAGTTTCACCGCCTGATTGCCCTTGCCCGTGAACAGGGCAGCGCGCTGGCGATCGGCCATCCCTACCCGCAGACACTGGCCGTACTGGAGAAACAACTCCCGCAGCTGGCGCGGCAGGGTGTACAGTTGGTGTCTGTCCGTGAATTGATTGAACGTCAGCAGGAGGATGTAAAGACATGGCAAGCGTACTGGTCCCCCTCGCACAGGGGTTCGAAGAACTCGAAGCCATCACTGTAGTGGATCTGTTGCGCCGCGCGGGTATTGAAGTTACCACCGCCGGGCTTGATGAGCAGGCAGTCAAGGCTTCCCGCGGAACCGTCCTGGTGCCTGACACCAACCTTGATGAAGCCCTGAAACACGATTACGACATGGTCGTGTTGCCCGGTGGTTTGCCGGGCGCCGATCATCTTGATAATGATCCGCGTATCCATGCTCTGCTCAGGGATATGGCGAATTCCGGCCATTATACTGCCGCGATATGTGCGGCGCCAAAGGTGCTTGCACATGCCGGTTTGCTCGAGGGACGCCAGGTGACCAGTTTTCCCGGTGTGCTCGATGAAGTTTCGGGCATTGATTACCGCAGTGAAGCCGTGGTCGAGGACGGGAACCTCATTACCTCACGTGGACCGGGTACGGCGATGGATTTTGCCCTGACCCTGATCGAGCGTCTGGTCGGGAAAACCAAACGTGACGAGGTAGAAAGTGCCTTGCAGCGACCCTGACAGGATAAATTCTTCAACAGCACGATGAAGCTCATCGAAGTCGTCGCAGATGCCGGGCACCTGGATACCTTGCTGGGGCTGGCCGAGCAGCATGGCGCGCTGGATTGCTGGTATAGCCAGACAACAGATGACCAGCGTCGCAGTGTGCGTATGCTGGTCGCCGACGAAGCGCGCCAGACCGTGCTGGATGCACTGCAAAACCTGCTGGGCGCATCAGAAAACGCGCGAATTATCATACAGCCGGTCGAAGCAGTATTGCCCCGCCCTGCCCCCAAAACCGAGGATGCCGACAACAACAGTAGTGGCGCAACGCGCGAAGAGTTATACAACGCAATCGAGAAGGACGCGCGACTCGACCGTAATTTTCTCATACTGGTGTTCCTGTCAACGGTGGTGGCGGCGATTGGCCTGCTGGAAAATAATGTCGCGGTGATTGTTGGCGCGATGGTGATAGCCCCCCTGCTCGGCCCGAATATTGCCCTCGCCTTTGCCGCGACACTGGGCGACCGTGACCTGCTGCTGGAATCACTGAAGACCAATCTTGCCGGCGTGGCGCTGGCGCTGGTGGTTTCATTCCTGATCGGCCGGTTCTGGCAGGTCGATGTGCCGGGTACCGAGATTCTTTCCCGTACAACCGTGGGCCTGGACGGCATTGTGCTGGCGCTGGCTTCCGGCGCCGCCGCTGTCCTGTCCCTGACCAGCGGTATTGCCAGCGCGCTGGTCGGTGTCATGGTCGCCGTGGCCCTGTTACCGCCGACTGCCGCGCTGGGCATGATGCTGGCGTCCGGTCAGCCGGCATTGGCGACGGGTGCGGCGTTGTTGCTTGCCGCCAACGTGGTGTGTGTCAACCTGGCGGCGAACCTGGTATTTCTGATCAAGGGCGTGCGGCCGCGCACCTGGCTGGAAAAGCGCAAGGCAAGACAGTCGGTGGTGTGGATCGTCCTGTTCTGGTTTATTGCGCTTGGCGTTCTGCTGGCGGCTGTTGCGGTCTGATATCGGCGGCAGGAGCCCCGGCTGTGGTAGGTCAGGCACCACCTTCCTGTGTTAGAAAAATCGATATGTCGGTTTTGTTTACAATGAAGATCGAATACAAGGATTTCGTTATGTCATTGTAACCCTATGTTTCTATAGCTATATTAGGGGGCAATAATGCGTTGGCGATGTCGGTATATATTACAGCTATATCATTGACACTTTACAGTGCGCCCTAACCCCTTGTTTTACCAGTTAATTCAAAATCGGCACGGTTGTTGCTCTAAAGCTATTACAGCAGGACGGAAGGCATAACAAGAAAACAACACGAAGACTGGCAGCGCGGATGGAGAGCTGGCAGAAATGGTGTTGGAGGAGAGACAAGGATAATAAAAGCGCGGTCGACTCGGAGGAGTCACACAGCGTAGAACAAGACAATAACAAGGCTCAACTTACAAAAATAAACAATGATAAGTAACAAAGAGCCCTTTTTTCGACCCGCCTCAAGGCGGGTTTTTTATGCCCGCTGATCAATCGCCGTCCCAGGCCACCAGCAGTAATACGGCCGCCATGGCGCCGAACACCCAGGTCAACAGCGGTGCGCCACCCAGCATGGCAGGTGTGTAGCCGTCGAGTCCATAGATGACGGAAGCGCTGACAAGGAAAGCGCCGCCAAGAATGGCGTAAATGGTGCGCTGGCTGGAGCGCTGCATTTGTTTGCGAAGATTTTTCAGTTCCTGTGAGTCCCACTGCAGGTGTAATTTACCCTCAGAGGCCTGTTTCAGGGTACGGTGTACCAGTTCAGGGATTTCCGGCAGGCGTTCACTCCATTCCGGGAAACTGCGTTTCAATCGTCCGACAAAGGCGCGCGCGCCGACCTGTTCGCTCATCCAGCGTTCCAGGAAAGGTTTGGCGGTTTGCCACAAGTCGAGGTCGGGGTAGAGCTGACGGCCCAGGCCTTCGATATTCAGCAGGGTTTTCTGCAGCAGCACCAGTTGCGGCTGTACTTCCATGTCAAAACGCCGGGCGGTCTGGAACAGCCGCAGCAGCAACTGGCCGAAGGAAATTTCCTTTAGCGGCCGTTCAAAAATCGGTTCACACACCGAGCGGATGGCGGATTCAAACTCATCGATTCGGGTACCTTTTGGCACCCATTCCGATTCCACGTGCAGCTCTGCGACGCGGTAATAATCCCGGCGGAAGAAAGCGAGGAAGTTTTCAGCAAGGTAGCGTTGATCGACCGGGCTGAGGGTACCCATGATGCCGAAGTCCACCGCCATATACTGTCCCTCGCGGGAAACAAAGATATTGCCGGGGTGCATATCGGCGTGGAAAAAATTGTGTCGGAATACCTGGGTGAAAAAGATTTCCACGCCGCGTTCGGACAGGGATTTAAGGTCGACGCCGGCCTCTTTGAGTGCGTCGAGGTCACTGACCGGCATGCCGTAGATCCGTTCCATTACCATGACATTGCGACGGCAGTAAGGCCAGTACACCTCCGGAACCTTGAGCAGGTCGGAGTCTTCAAAATTGCGTCGCAACTGCGAGGCGTTAGCAGCCTCACGCAGCAGGTCGAGCTCGTCACACAGATTCTTCTCGAACTCGATGATGATTTCACGTGGCCGCAGGCGTCTTCCCTCGCGCCAGTAACGTTCGGCCAGTCCGGCGATGTAATACAGCAGGCTGACGTCGCGGCGTATGACAGGCTCGATACCCGGACGCAATATCTTGACCACGACATCTTCACCACTGTTGAGCGTGGCGGCGTGTACCTGGGCAACCGAGGCGGAGGCCAGTGGTGTACTGTCGAAACGGGCAAAGATTTCCGCTGCCGGGCGACCGTAGGTTTTTTCGATAATGGCGGTGGCCAGTTTGTCGGAGAAGGGCGGGACACGATCCTGGAGCTTTGCCAGTTCATCGGCGATGTCGTCAGGCAGCAGGTCCTTGCGCGTTGACAGGATTTGTCCGAATTTGACGAAAATCGGCCCAAGGTCTTCGAGTGCGCGGCGGATGCGAACGGCGCGGGGCGTGCGTCGGCTGAAATAATGCCAGGGCGCGAGCCAGCCCAGGAAGCGCACGGGTCTGAACAGGTGCGTGGCAAGGACGACTTCATCCAGCCCGTTGCGAAGCAGGACCCAGTTGATGTGCAGCAGACGCAGCAGCTGGCCAGGGCGGATCATGTCT
>JALWRY010000157.1 GCA_027080445.1 Thiohalobacter sp.
TTGCCATAACAGGTGGCAAACAATGCCACCTTGCCGCGCGTCGGCCCGGCTTGCGGCGCAGCTTTGGCGTCCTGGTTACGGGTAGTATTGACGCGTCGGCGCAAGGTATCGCTGTGATACTCGGGCAAGTGCGCATCCGGGTGAACTTCCAGCAACTCCTCCAGCACGCGCCGACCCGCCTTGCTGCGATTGACCGCATTGACCACGCCACTGACAACAGGGATGCCCGCCAGCGTACCGACCCTGTCGGTGGAGCTCAGGATACTGTCGCGCACCCGTGTCCTGCCCTGCGCATGTTTTACCGCCTTGGCGCGCAGCATCAGGTGCGGGAAATCCACATTCCATTCGTGCGGCGGCACATACGGACACTTGGTCATGTAGCACATGTCGCACAGGTAACAGTGGTCAACCACCTGCCAGAAAACGCGCTTGTCCACACCATCGACTTCCATGGTCGAGGATTCGTCGACGGCGTCGAACAGGGTCGGAAAGGCATTACACAGGCTGAAACAGCGTCGACAACCCTGACAAATGTCGAACACCCGTTCCAGTTCCTGCATCAACAATTTTTCGTCGTAGAAATCGGGGTTTTTCCAGTCCAGCGGATGCCGGGTGGGCGCTTCCAGATTGCCTTCACGAACAGACATCGCAACTCTCCGGGAAATTATGTGGTTCCCCGCCCCGGTGCAGCGCACCGGACGGGAAGCCAGACCGGGTTACCAGGAAGGTAACCCGGTAGGGACACCGCAATCAGTCATCCAGTGCGTCGAGCGCCTTCTGGAAACGGTTAGCGTGTGAACGTTCGGCCTTGGCCAGGGTTTCGAACCAGTCGGCGATTTCGTCGAACTGCTCATCGCGCGCCGCCTTGGCCATACCCGGGTACAGATCAGTGTACTCGTGGGTCTCACCGGCGATGGCAGCCTTCAGGTTATCGCTGGTGCCGCCAATCGGCAGGCCGGTGGCCGGATCACCCACCGCTTCCAGGTATTCCAGGTGACCGTGGGCGTGGCCGGTTTCGCCTTCCGCGGTGGAACGGAACACAGCAGCAACATCATTGTAGCCTTCCACATCCGCCTTGGCGGCGAAGTACAGGTAACGACGGTTGGCCTGGGATTCGCCGGCAAAGGCGGCTTTCAGGTTGTCTTCGGTTTTACTTCCTTTCAGATCCATGATGCTAACCTCCGAATGAATGGAAAAACGTTCTCTTGTATATTTAGACTGAGTCTAAACTGGTGAGAGAATTTAGCCCAGCGCATGGCATCTGTCAATGACTTATTTGTCACCCCTACCCGTCATTGCACCCCAAGAGTACTTCCTCAGGATGTCTTCGCCATCCTTCAGGGCGCGAACGCAGTGAAGCAATCTCCATGCTACGGATCAAGCGCTGGCTTGTCGGGTCTTTTCGGCTCAACGGTTTGCCCGCTACGCGGGTTCCCTGCGCTTCTCGCAAAACGCGGCGTTCGCCCAAACTCGCGGTCCGCGCTATCGCGCGAACCACTCAAACAGGGCTCTCTTCTTCCGCGTTTTGCTGCGATGCTCGGCTGCACCGATTCGCCGAAAAGACCCGACAAGCCAGCGCTTTGAGTTTCGTGGCAGATTCCAGATAGTGACAGTGTGGTTTGTATATCTTATTCACACCGCCCTAGGAGTCTGTCGGATTTAACGACTGCATTTCGATAGAATAGACTCATCGTACCAAGAAGGGATCGAAGTCACCATGTCAGGCAAATTCCAGCCGATCAATCGAGACAC
>JALWRY010000158.1 GCA_027080445.1 Thiohalobacter sp.
CACGCCACTGCGATACGCCACACCGTTTGCACGCAAGGCCTGTTCGCTCTGTCCGACCCAGGCAATCTCGGGCAGTGTATAGACCACCGAAGGGATGGTTTCATAATCCAGGTGGGCGGCTTTGCCAGCGATCAACTCTGCCACCATAAGTCCCTCTTCCGAACCCTTGTGCGCCAGCATCAGGCCACGCACGGCGTCGCCGATGGCCCATACGCCCGGCAGGTTGGTGCAACACTGTTCGTCCACGTGGATAACACCCCATTCATCCAGCAGCAGGCCGGCCTCATCGGTGGCGAGGCTGTTGGTGTTGGGACGGCGTCCCACGGCAACGATCAGGCGATCAAATTGCATATCGTGTTCACCGTCATCATCCTGGTAGCGCAAGGCGACCTGCCCGTCTTTTATGTCACAGGCTGTCACCCGGCTGCCCAGACGAATATCCAGCCCCTGCGTGGTGAAACTGCGCAACGCCACTTTGGCCACCTGTTCATCGGCAATCGGCAGGAAACTGTCCTGCGCCTCAAGCAGCACGACCTGTTCTGCGCCAAGACGACGCCATACGCTGCCCAGTTCCAGTCCGATAACACCGGCGCCGATAATGCCCAGCCGTGCGGGGACTTCGTCAAATGCCAGCGCACCCGATGAATCGACAATATATGTCCCGTCCTGCGCAATACCGGGCAGTTGCACCGGTGACGATCCCGGCGCGAGAATAATGTGTTCGGCGCTCAGGGTGGTTTGTTTGTCACCCTGGCTGACCACGACATGCCGGTCGGCATCCAGTTTCGCCTGCCCCGGCAGGTGAGTGACGCCATTGGCCCGGAATAACTGCGCAATACCCTGGGTCAATTCCTTTACCACGCGCTGCTTGCGCTGCATCATGACATCGAGATCGAGACTGACCTCGCCCACCTTGATACCGTGCGCCGCCAACCCCTGCCGGGTATGCGCATACTGTTCCGAAGACTCAAGCAACGCCTTGGACGGGATGCATCCCACGTTCAGGCAGGTTCCGCCCAGCGCGGGTTTTCCCGCCTCGTCGAGCCAGGCATCGATACAGACGGTCTTCAGCCCAAGCTGGGCACAGCGAATGGCAGCGACATAACCGGCCGGTCCGGCGCCGATCACGATAACCTGATACTTGTCTGTCATGTTGCTCACACGCCCAGCGTCAGTCGCGCCGGGTCCTCCAGAATTTCCTTGACTGTCACCAGGAACTGCACGGCTTCACGACCGTCGACAAGACGATGATCATAGGACAGCGCAAGATTCATCATGGGCCGTATCACCACCTCGCCATCCTCGGCAACCGGGCGTTGCTGGATCTTGTGCATGCCGAGTATGCCGCTCTGTGGCGGGTTAAGAATAGGCGTCGACAACAGTGAACCGAACACGCCACCGTTGGTAATCGTGAACGTACCGCCGGTGATATCTTCCAGCGACAACGAACCTTCGCGCGCCTTGCCGGCATAATCACTGAGCTGGATTTCAACATCCGCCATCGCCATACGGTCTGCATCACGCAACACCGGCACCACCAGCCCGCGTGGCGAGGATACGGCGATACCGATATCAAAGAAGCCGTGGTAGACGATGTCTGTCCCGTCAATGGAGGCGTTGAGTTCGGGAAACCGTCGCAGCGCCTCGATCGACGCCTTGACGAAAAAGGACATGAACCCCAGCCGTACGCCATAGCGTTTCTCGAAGGCGTCCCGGTAGCGGCTGCGCAGGTCCATCACCGGCTGCATAT